>NZ_PIGG01000009.1 GCF_002924445.1 Minwuia thermotolerans | reverse complement strand
TGAGCCTCCCCCATTGAATTGGTCCATCCTGATGTTTTGGAACAAGGAGGATCAAAGATGGCAAGGAAGCGTCACAAGCCTGAGGAGATCGTGGGCAAGCTCCGCCAGGCGGACGTCCTGCACAGCCAGGGCATGTCGATGGCGGATGCGATCCGGCAGCTGGGTATCAGCGAAGTCACCTTCTACCGATGGCGCAGGGAATATGGCGGCATGAGCGGCGATCAGCTGCGGCGTCTGAAGGAGCTCGAGAAGGAGAACGAGCGGCTGCGCCGGGCGGTCTCCGACCTGACCCTGGACAAGCAGATTCTGAGTGAAGCTGCGAAGGGAAACTTCTGAGCCCCTCGCGTCGCCGACGTTGCATCGATCATGTCCGCCGGCGTCTCCGGATATCGGAGCGCCGGGCCTGCCGGGTTCTCGGCCAGCACCGCTCCACGCAGCGCCATCTCCCGCGTGGACGTGATGACGAGGCCCGGCTGGTGGCGGACATGATCGAGCTGGCCCGTCAGTATGGCCGATACGGCTATCGCCGGATCGCGGCCTTGCTTCGGGAGGCCGGCTGGCAGATCAACGACAAGCGGGTCGAGCGCCTCTGGCGGCGCGAGGGGTTGAAGGTACCGGCCCGGCAGCCGAAGAGGCGGCGGCTGTGGCTGGGCGACGGATCCTGCATGCGGCTGCGGGCAGAACGGCCCAACCATGTCTGGTCCTATGACTTCGTCCACCACCGGACACATGATGGCCGGACCTTCCGGACCTTGAACGTGCTGGACGAGTTCACGCGCGAGAGCCTGGCGATCCGGGTTCGCCGGAAGCTCTCGTCGGTCGATGTGATCGACGTCCTGACGGACCTGTTCATTCTCCGCGGTCCACCGGCCTTCGTTCGCTCCGACAATGGCCCCGAGTTCGTCGCCGAGGCCGTGCGGCGCTGGATATCAGCGGTGGGCGCCAGAACGGCGTTCATCGAGCCGGGGTCACCCTGGGAGAACGGCTTTATCGAGAGCTTCAATGCCCGGTTCCGGGACGAGCTGCTCGACGGGGAAATCTTCTACACGCTGAAGGAGGCGCAGGTGGTCATCGAACAATGGCGCCGTCACTACAACACGATCCGACCGCACAGCCGTCTCGGCTACCGACCACCGGCGCCGGAGGTCATCATTCCGCCAGGCTGGCCGTCAGGCTCCGCTCCGCTTCACCAGCCGGCCGGCTTGGCGGCAAAGCCGCCCATGCACTAACATTCCACCCGGACCAATCGCTGGGGGCTGGTCAACATCGGCTACTGACCGGCTGACCTGTGGCAAGGGGTCCGGCCGCGGCGCGGCCGGACCCCTTCGCTTTTCGGGGAGGGGAGAGAACGTCCGTCACCTCGCCGGAATGCGACACGCGGAACCACCCTCGCCTCAACGGCGCCGGTGACCGGTTCCGGGAAGGCTGAACGCCCGAGGGGCGTCCCCTGTCTTCAGCCGATCACTTCCATGACATACCAGTCCCCGCCCTTGCCGCGCACATCGCCAGGCTCATCGTCGCCGGCGAAACGGTAGAGCGGCTTGTCGGCAAAGGTCAGCACCCAGGCCTTCATGTCGTCGTTCCACGCCTTGCCCCAGAGGCCGGTGGTCTCCGTCGTCTCCGGGACTGTCAGGGGCCGCCACTTGTCCAGCGCCTCGCCGGTCACCGACGAGACCTGGTAGTCGCGATCCTGCGAGGTGGCGTAGAGCGTCATGTCCTGCAGATCGGTCAGGATATTGCCGACGCCCTTGAAGTACTTGACGTTGGTGCGCCAGTAGCCGGCGCCCCGCAGCCCCTTGCGCGGGATGCGGTCGACGATGGGCCGCTGCGCGCGGCCAAAGCCGTCCGAAGTCTGCCCGTAATAGGGCGCGCTCAATTGCTCCTCCAGGACTTCCTCCAGGCTGAGCGGATCCTGGTCGGTCGGCCGATTCTGCGCCGCCGCCGGCTGAGCGGCGATCAAGGCGGCGAAGGCCGCCATCAGTGCAATTCTGAGCATCACGTCACATCCTCGATCAGAAGCCGAGCCTGACTTGATTGTGGGGATGCGGCGGCGGAACGCCAATCACAAGACAACGCAGTGTGTCATGCGCCACATGCAGGACCGGAATCCCGGCAGGCGAAAGGCTCAGGCGTTGCCGCGCTGCTCCCGCCAGAGGTCAAGCTTCTGCTGGATCGGGCGGTCGGAGAAGCTGAAAATCACGCAGTCCTCCGCCGCCTCGAAGCGGTACCAGGACCAGGACGGCGCGACGAAATGGTCGCGCGGGCCGAAATCGAAGCGCTGCTCGCCGATCTCCACCGTCCCCCGCCCCTCGACCACGGAAAACACGGTGGCGTCGGTGGCGCGGTAGGGCACGCCCGCGAAACCGGCGGGCAGCAGCTGCATGAAGGTGCCCATGGTCGGGATGGCGAAATCGCCGTTGACCGGGTTGACGTAGGACAGCTTCAGCCCCTGTGCCGCGTCCCATTCCTCGCGCCGGCGCATGGTCTCCAGCGCCTCCCGCGTGCGGTCATAAGGGTAGCTGAAAACCGGCGAGGTGTGGCTGCGCCGCGCGTAGCCGTCGGGCAGCAGGCCCTGGCCGTAGCGGGCCAGCGAGTCGCCTTCCGGGCGGCTGATCGGCTGACGGTCCTCGCCCCATTTCTCGGCGAAGCTCGCCCCGAAGAAGCCGACGACGGGAATGTCGAGACCGTCCAGCCAGACCATGGGTTCGTCCGAATCGTTGCCATGGTCGTGCCAGGTCCAGTTCGGCGTGATCACGAAGTCGCCCGGGTGCATGGTGGTCCGCTCACCGTCGACCGCGGTGTAGGCGCCCGCGCCCTCCACGACGAAGCGCAGCGCCGACTGGGTATGGCGGTGCGCCGGCGCGACCTCGCCCGGCAGGATCAGCTGCAGCCCGGCATAGAGCGAGGTGGTGATCTTCGATTCCCCCGGCATGCCCGGGTTCTCCAGGATCAGTACCCGGCGCTCGGCCTCCTTCGCCGTGATCAGCTCGCCCGAGGCCATGATGTCGTCGCGGATGTCGTCATAGCGCCAGATGGCCGGCTGCACCCGGTGCACCGGCTCCGGCGTCACCAGCCCGTGCAGCACCTCCCACAGCGGCGCCAGGTTCTTCTTGCCGATGGCGGCGTAGTATTTCCGGCGTTCCTCGATTTCGGACGGCATGACGGTCCTCCCCTTGGCGGCGCGTTACTGAACCATCACCGGAACGCACGGTCCAGACGCGGGGCCGATTGGCGCAGCCGAAGCCTTTGCCTATGGTAGCGCCAATCAGGGGAGATCGACACATGAACATCCACACGCAGTTCGCAGACGTGAAACGCCACGACGCCGCCGACGTGGCCGAGACGGCGGAGGAAGCGATCGTCACGCGCCGTTCGGTGCGCGGCTTCCTGCCCGATCCGGTGCCGCTGGACCTGGTCCGCCATATCCTGGACGTCTCGGCGCGCGCGCCGTCGGGCACCAACATGCAGCCCTGGCACGGCCACGTGATGACGGGGGCGAAGCTGAAGGAGCTCTGCGACGCCGTGGTCGAGGCCTCGCTGCACGACCGGGCGAGCCACGAGAAGGAATACAAGTACTACCCAGACCAGTTCTTCGAGCCCTATCTGACGCGGCGGCGGACGGTGGGCTTCGGGCTCTACGATCTGCTCGGCATCAGGAAGGGCGACACCCAGCGCATGGTCGAGCAGGGGGCGCGCAACTTCACCTTCTTCGACGCGCCGGTCGGCATGATGTTCACCATCGACAAGCGTCTCGAGATCGGCTCCTGGCTGGACTACGGCATGTATCTGGAGAACATCATGATCGTCGCCCGCCAGTACGGCCTGCACACCTGTCCGCAGGCGGCGTGGCCGCAATACCACCGCATCGTCAAGCCGATCCTGGGCATTCCCGACGACCACACCGTGGTCTGCGGCATGGCGCTGGGGTATGAGGACACCTCCCTGGTCGAGAACTCTCTGCGCACCGACCGCGCGCCGCTGGAGGACTACATGACCTTCCACACGGACTGACGGCGATGGCCTGGGAAACGGCGAAGGCGGCGCTGAGGGAGGCGGCGCACAGCGCGAAGGCGATGACGAGCGGCGGCGCGCGCGTGCTGCCCGATTTCGTCATCGTCGGGGCGCAGAAGGCCGGCACGACCTCGCTGTTCGCCTATCTGGCCCAGCATCCGCGCATCGCCCAACCCTCGTCGAAGGAAGTGCACTATTTCGACTACAACTACCACCGGGGCGGAAACTGGTACCGCGGGCACTTCCCCCGCGCCGAGGAGATGGCGGCCCGGGCGGAAGAGCGCGGCGGGCCGATGCTGACCTTCGAGGCCAGCCCCTATTACATGTACCACCCGCTCGCCATCGAGCGGATGTTCGCCGACCTGCCGACGCCGAAAGCCGTCGCCATGCTGCGCGACCCGATCGCGCGCGCCTACTCCCACTACTGGCACGAACACAACAAGGGCCAGGACGACCTCAGCCTGGAGGAAGCGATCGCCCAGGAGCCCCGGCGCCTGCAGGGCGAGGAGGAACGCATCCGGGAACAGCCCGAATACCGCTCCTACGCGCATCAGCACTTCTCCTATATCGGGCGCAGCCGCTACGCCCCTCAGGTGGAGCGGCTGTACCGGGTGCTGGGGCGCGAGAATGTCTGCCTGGTGAAGTCGGAGGCTTTCTTCGCCGATCCGGCGACCGAGACCGAGCGCGTCTTCGGCTTTCTGGGTCTGCCGCGCGCCGACGGCATCGACTACGCGCCGCGGAACGTCGGCGCCTATGACGACGAGATACCCGAGGCGACGCGCCGCCATCTGCGCGATCTGTTCGACGCCGACTACCGCCGGCTGCGCGAGGTCGCCGGCCGCGAATTCGACTGGTTCGAATAGGGTCCGGGCCGGCTCGCAGGGGCCAGCGGTTGCGCCACGGCCGCTCAATGCCTACGCTTGGCGCCGACGACCCACGCTGACGATTTGCTCGCCGGGTTCGATCCTCCCGCACCGTGACCGTTCTTCTGGTCCGCCGCGAGCAGCGGTGGTCGTCGTGTTGTGTATCACCGGTCGCACCCGACCGAGAGAGGAGACATGAACAACTACAATCCCGAGAAGGGCTACGTGGCGCTGCTGGGCTGGAGCCTGAACGCCATCGACGCCGTCGACCGTTTCGACCGGCGCTACATTGTCGTCGCGCCCCCGTGGGCGGAGGACTACTGCAAGGAACACGGCATTCCCTACATGCCGTGGAATTTCGACCGGCTGAACGAGCGCTCTCACGAACTGGCGCACCAGCTCAAGGACGAGGGCGTGGATGTCGCGATCCCGCTGTTCGAGGAAACGGTCGAGTGGGCCGGCGCGGTCAACTCGGTCCTGCTGGGCAATCCGCGGCTGCTGGGCCAGTCGATGCTGTTCCGCGACAAGTCGCTGATGAAGCGCCGCGCGCAGCTGGGCGGCATCCGCGTCGGCGTCTTCGAGGAGGCGCAGGACCGCAGCGACGTGATCCGGTTCCTCAAGCGCGTCAACCAGACGCTGCTGAAGCTGGACGGCGACCCGAACGATCCCATTCACTTCAAGGCGTTCGACAAGTCCGGCACCGCCGGCCACCGCGTCATCCGGACGCCCGAGGACGTCGACAACATTCCCGACGAGGAATTTCCGGCGCTGCTGGAATCGCATCTCGACGGCTGGGAATTCGCTGTCGAAGCCTGGATCAAGGACCGCAAGATCCAGTTCCTGAACATCTCGGAGTACGTCACCCTCGGCTATTCGGTGTTCGTACCGGCGACGCCGGAACTCGAGTCGCACCGGGCGCGTATCACCGAGGAAATCGAGAAGCTGATCGAGACCTTCGACATCGATTTCGGCTTCATCCACCCGGAATATTTCCTGACCAGCGACAACAAGCTCTACTTCGGCGAGGTCGCCTACAGGCCGCCGGGCTTCAACGCGCTGGAGCTGATCGAGCGCGCCTACGGCTTCAACGGCTATCAGGGCCTCGTCGTGATGTTCGACCCGAAAACCAAGCAGGAGGAGATCGACGCCTTCTTCCCCGAGCCCGTGAAGGGCGCCAGGGGACATGCGGGCTGCTTCGGCGTCTATCCGCGCCGCCGCGTCGTCAGCCAGCTAAGAGTGCCGGAGGAAACCGCCAATCACCCCTATTTCGAGTTCCACGAACTCGCGGATCCGATGGAGCAGAAAGTGGCGAAACGCACCGCCTTCGGCACGCACTGGGGGCTGGCCTATTTCTTCGGCGACGATCCGCACAAACTGCGTGATCTGCTGAAAGCCCAGGAAGAACTGGACTTCTACGTGTGATGGAAGCCAACGGCCCGCCTCGCCGGAGCGAGGCGCCATGACGGAAGCGAGTGCGGAGGTCGAGCGTCTCGCCGGGACGCTCGACGTCGCCCTGCAGCGCCTGGAACAGGCCCGAAGCTTCGCCAAGCAGCGCCATCAGCGCCCGGTTCTCGACGTGATCGGGCGGTTGCTCCGGCTTGCCGGTGGCCCGGATGCCGTCTATCAGCGCGCGCCGCGCCTTGACGCGGCCGGGCTCTTCGCCGGCTCGGACTGGGAGAATCCGACGGTGCTGCTGCCGCAGCTGGTGAGCCCGTCTCTGGACAGCCCCGATGAGGCCCTGGCGAGTCTGGAGGCGGCCAGTCTGCTGCGCTTTCTTGCCGTCGCCTGCGGCGAGGCCCAGCATCCGACGCTGGGCGGGGATCATGCGCAGCATTTCCTGACCCAGATCCTGGCCCTCAACCTGAGGCGATTCTTCAACCTGTCCGACGAATCCAGCCGGGCGAGCGGAGAACGGGCCGACGTGAACGCGCGGCTTCTGCACTTCATCGCGGCGCGGATCGGCCTGCGCGACGTGCTCGGCGTCCTCGTTGCGGAAATCTGGCGGATTCTCGAACAGCGGCCGGTCCAGGTCGGGCCGGTCAAGGACATGATCACGCAGATCGCCGTCGCGCTGAACCGGCAGGGCAGCGAGCCGGGCGCCGAACGCCTCGGCGCGGAGCGGCTGGTCAGCGCCCTGTTCGGGCCGACCGCGGAAACGCTCGACGACCCGGGTCTCGAAGCCTATCGCGAGCGGCTGTCGCACATGGACGATTCCGGGTTGTCGCGGGAAGCGATGGGTTTCGCGCGATCGATGCACGACACCGGCCTCGTATCCGACTATCACGTCGCCTTTCTTCTCTGGGCCCTGGATTATCCCGACCGGCCGCTCGTTCCCGAGGCGATGGGGCTGGGCTCGACCGGGCTCGACTGCTGGCGGAATTTCCGCGGCCTGACGGAGGAACTCATCCGCGCCGCGGTCACGCCGGCGACGCCGCAGGCGCTCTACGGCCTGGCGTCGCTGATGGAGAGGGGCGTGCTGCATCACGCGCCCATGCCACCGTCCCTCAAACGCGTTCTCCGCCTCGAACCCACAACCGCGGTGCGCGAACGCCTGGCGCAGGCCTTCGGCCCGGGAACTTCGCCGGAGTCCCATCTCCTGGCGGGCGCGCTGGAAGTGCTCGGCCTGCCCCTGGGCGTCGGCCAGGGCGCCAATCCGACCTGCCAGTCCGCACGCGCGATCTCCATGTGGGCGCTGAACGACCCCGACTACCTGCTGCATCTGATCGTGCAGGCGGGTGAGGCCGAAACCATCCTGATGCACTTCGAGGGCGAGGCGGTGAACTCCGCCGACCTGCCGGCGGGGCTCGCCGGGTTCGGACCGATCGACGCCGATCCGGTCTCGGTCCTGCTGGTGCCGCATCTGGACCGGATCTATGCCGAGATGGGCCGGCGCTGCGCGGGGCGGCCGGGCGACCCCCATCGCTGGATCAATCCCGAGTTCCATGGCTGGTGGGTGGCGCGCGACTGCGCGGTGGCCGTCGATATCGCCACCGGCCAGCTTGCCGACTACGAGGGGTTCGTCGCCCGATTCCACGAAACCTATCACCCGGCCTACAACGGAGACCGCCCGCTGATCCATCCGCAGCCGGCCGGTATCGCCTTCACGGACGCCACGGGCGCGTTCGTCGGCTGGCACGCCATCACCATCCTGCGCGTCGCGCCGGGACGGTCGGGGGAGATGCGCGTGTACTTCTTCAACCCCAACAATGACAGCGGTCAGGACTGGGGCCATGGCGTGACGGTGACCACAGGCGGCAACGGGGAGCGCTCCGGCGAAGGATCTCTGGAGTTCGAGCAATTCCTTTCGCGCCTCTACCTGTTCCACGACCAGCCGCTCAGAGAGGCGCGGCGCGGCGCCGTTCCGCGCGACGTGGTCGAGCGGGTGAGGGAGATGGCCGTGGGCAGCTGGGCCGCCGACCGCATTCCCGTGACGTCGCTGGCCGGAGAAGCACCACGCGGGTAGGCGCGGGGCAGGACTGTTCGCGGGAGAGCGGGACGCCGGAGATGGCTTGGCCTCGCGCGCCGCAACGCTACATTGCCCCGCAGCCAGTCAATGAAATCAGCAGGGAGCGGAAGAGATGAAATTCGGGATCGTGCCGGTGAATGTCGGCGTGCAGTCGGCGGCGCAGATGATCGCCATGGCGCAGGCGGCCGAAGAACTCGGCTTCGACAGCGTCTGGACCTTCGAGCACGTGATCGTGCCGCACGACTACGAATCGAAGTACCCCTACAACAAGTCCGGCAAGATGGGCGCGGCCCCGGAGACCAACTTCGTCGATCCGCTGATCGCGCTGACCGCGATCGCCCAGGCGACGAGCACCATCAAACTGGCCACCGGCATCAACATCGTCTCCCAGACCAATCCGCTGCTGCTGGCCAAGCAGGCGGCGAGCCTGGACTTCGTCTCCGGCGGGCGGTTCATGCTGGGCGCAGGCATCGGCTGGCTGCGCGAGGAGTTCGAGGCCATGGGCACGCCGTTCGAGCGCCGCGGCGCGCGCTTCGACGATTACATGGTCGCCCTGAAGAAGGTCTGGTCCGGCGAGACGGTCGAGCACGAGAGCGAGTTCCTCAGCTGGCACAACTTCAAGAGCTATCCCCTGCCGGTGCAGCGCCCGGGCGTGCCGATCCACATGGGCGGCAACAAGGGCAGGATCTTCGAACGGATCGCCAGATACGGCGATGGGTGGTTCATTCCCGGCGCCGACCTGCGGCAGCTTCCCGGCCAGCTCGACGCGCTGAAATCGGCGCTGGAGGCCGAGGGCCGCGAAATCGGCGAGATCGAGCTGTCGACCATCTGGGTGCCGCAGATGGGCCGGGAGATGCTGGATGGCCTGGAGAAACTGGGCGTCGAACGGGCGGTGATCATGCCGAGCGCGCTGGGCGGCGACGGCGGGCCGGAAGCGTTGAAGGACTTCGCCAGGGACTACATCGCCGGCTGATCCCTGACCGGCCGCAGCCGGTGGGGGCGCGCTTCGCGAAGCGCGAACTGCGCCCCCTGCGCAACCTGCGAAACCCGCGGCGCCGCCGGCGCAATCGCGCTGGCGGCGTGCCGGCGGCCTCTGCATCTCTCCGCCATCGCCAACCCGATGCGGAGAGACCGCCATGGAATTCGCCCATACCGCCCTCGCCTTCGCCGCCCTCATCCTCGGCGCCGTCCAGATCGCCGGGCGCAAGGCCGGGCGCCGCCACCGCCTTGTCGGCCGTGCCTACGTGGCGGCCATGGCGCTGACAGCGCTGAGCTCCTTTTTCCTGACTTCGCTGACCGGCGGCTTCAGCTTCCTGCACGCGCTCTCGGCCTGGACGCTGTTCACGCTGGCCTGGGCCATGGCGATGGTCCGCCGCGGCAATCTGGCCGGCCACGGCTATTCGATGATCATGCTCTATGGCGGACTGGTCACCGCCGGCTTCTTCGCCGCCCAGCGCCATGGCCTCGACCTGCCCGCGACCGCCCTCGTGACGCTGGTCGCCGGCTTCTGGATCGTCTGGATCGCGTTCGCAGAGATGCTGCGCCGGCGGCTTGCGCGGCGGACGGCGGATTTGCGATCCTGAACCTAAGGCAATCATGGCCGGACACGACAGCCGATGAGCGGCAAGGATCCGAACGAAGTGGATGAAACGAACGTGAGGACCGCCGCCCGCCGTGGGCCGCCGCCGCCGACCGAGCCGGCCTGCCCGGTCTGCCTGTCCGCGCGGACCGCGGTCCTGCTGGCAGTGGACGGGCGCGACTACTGGCGATGCCGCGATTGCGAGGCCCGCTTTCTCGATCCGGCTCAGCTGCCGGCGCGCGCGGCCGAGCGGGCCTATTACACAGGGCACCAGAACGACGTTGGCGATCCGGGCTACCGGCGTTTTCTCTCGAAGCTGGCGCTGCCGCTGCTCGCCCGTCTGGAGTCCCCGTCGGCCGGACTCGACTATGGCTGCGGGCCGGGCCCGGCTCTCGCCGCGATGTTCCGCGAGGCCGGTCACGAAGTGGCGCTCTACGATCCCTTCTTCGCGCCCGATCCGACAGTGCTTGAAGACGTCTACGATTTCGTCGTCTGCAGCGAGACGGCGGAGCATTTTCACCGGCCGGCGGAAGAGTTCCGCCGGCTGCGCCGGCTCGTACGGCCCGGGGGCTGGCTCGGCATCATGACGTGTTTCCAGACGGACGACGCGCGCTTCGCCGCCTGGCACTACCGCCGGGATCCGACCCATGTCGTGTTCTACCGCGAATCGACCTTCCGCCATCTCGCCGGCAGCTGGGGCTGGTCCTTCCGCACGCCCGTCAAGGATGTCGTCCTGATGCAGCGGCCCGGACCGGGGAATGACGGCGAATGACCACCTTGCTGCATACGCAACGGCTGGATTCGGTCTGCGCCGCCATCGACGAGAGCGGGCCCGCCAGCCTCGTCGATCTGGGCTGCGGCGACGGCGATCTCCTCGTGCGACTGGCGCGGAATTCCGGCATCGGACGGCTGGTCGGGATGGATCTGTGTCCCCGGGCGCTGGACCGTCTGAGGGAGAGACTGAAGACCGAGGCGGACGGGGCCGGGCGGATCGAAGTCCGTATGGGTTCGATGCTGGAACCCCAGACGGACCTGCGGGGGTTCGACTGCGCGGTGCTGCTGGAGACCATCGAGCATATCGAGCCGGAACGGCTGTCGAAGCTGGAGCGCTCAGTGTTCCACGACCTGCGCCCGAAGACTGTCATCGTGACGACGCCGAACGTCGAGTACAACGTCATCCTCGGCGTGCCGGCCCACCGCTTCCGCCATCCCGGCCACCGCTTCGAATGGCCTCGGGCCAGGTTTCGGAAATGGGGCGCCAGAGTCGCCGGAAGCGCCGGCTACAAGGTCGAATTCCGCGATATCGGAGGCGTCCATCCCGAGTTGGGGGGCGCCAGCCAGATGGCGGTTTTCCGGTCGGACGCGCATGATGCGTTGGCGCGGCGGAATCCCGGCGGTAGCTTGGACGCATGAATGCCATCGACCCGATTCAGGCGGCGCGCTGGGACGCGGCGCGCGAACTGCACCACCGCTACTTCATCGGCCTGATCCTCTTCGTCCTGCAGAAGCACGGTACGGATGCCGCGGCCGGGATGATGCAGCGCACCTTCGAGCGCCAGCGGGGGCAGAAGTTCCTGCAATCCATCGAGAAACTCGGCCTTGCCGGCCTGCCGCCGGCCGAGACGGCGGCGAAGTTCCTCTATCTCGCCAACAAGCTGGGCGGCGTGCTGGTCGAATGCGCCGTCGAGAGCCCGGAAAAGGCCTGGATCCGCTATCCGACGCCGCGCTGGATGTACGACGGCACGGCGATCTGCGCCATTCCGCCCGAAGTCTCGACCGCGCCCATGCGCGGCTTCCACAGCCAGATCGGCGCCACCCTCGGCGTCGAGAGTCTCGGCTATGTCTGCGTCGGGCAAACGGCGGAGGGCCACCCGGGCCTGGAAGGGTTCTTCATCGACCGGGGCCGGCCGCTGGCGCCCCATGAACGTCTCAGTTTCGAGCCGGACCACCCCCGGCCCGACTACGACCCGGCGCAATTCCCGACGGTCGACTGGCCGGAAGACCGGCTGCTGAAGGTGAAACGCAACTACGCCGTCACCTATCTGACCAACGCCCTGCCGGCGCTGATCGAGGTGCTCGGCGCGCGCGACGCCGGGGAGGCGGGCCACGGCGCCGGGGTCCGGATCGGCCTGCACTACTATGGCAGGCTGCGCGACATCATGGGCGAGCCCGGCGACTTCGGCGATTTCCTGCTGGCCCTGCTGTCCGGGATGGACGAGGCGGCCGGGCGCAAGGACGCCCATACGGTCGCGCAGACCGGCTGGCGCACCATGCGCGGCCGGGAGGACCAGTTCGATCCCCTGCTGCGCGCCTGGTCGGGACTGATCGAGGGCTGTCTTCTGGTCCACGACCGCACGCGGCGCTTCCGCGTCGAACGCGACGGCGAACGGATCGTCTGGCGGTTCTGATCCGCGGCGCCGCGCCACTTGACCCAGATCAAGCCTGCGGCGGCCGTCCCGTGATCTATTGTCCATCTGAACCCTGTAAAATGGAGGTGGGCGATGATCCTCTCGCCACGCAATGGCGGCATCCTGCTGGGTGTCGTCTTCTTCGCCGCGGTCCTGCTGGTGAAGCCCATCGGCGTCTCGACCCAGTTCGTGATCCTGGACGGCATGATCTGGGACCTGTTCGCGCCTGAAGTCGTCGTCGTCGACGAGACGGCGAAGAGCGGCTACGCCAGCCCCAACGCCTATCTCGACAAGAGCGGCGGGAGCTATGCGAAGAACGTCGCCAATCCGCTGAACTACAGCTTCGTCTTCGTCATCGCGATGATGGCCGGCGCCCTCGTCTCGGCGCTGCTTCGCGGCGGCGTCGGGCGGGAAGAGCGTACGATGCCGGCAGTCTGGCGCGCCAATTTCGGCGACTCTCCGGCGAAGCGCTACGCCGCGGTCTTCGTCGCCGGATTCATCGTGCTCTTCGGCGCCCGCCTGGCCGGCGGCTGCACATCCGGCCACATGATGAGCGGCATGATGCAGACTGCCCTCTCCGGCTACGTCTTTGCCGCCGGCGCCTTTCTCGCCGCGATCCCCGTCGCCCTCATCCTGTTCCGCAAGGAGGCCTGAGCCATGACCGAGATGCTTCTCGCCATCGTCCTCGGCGCGGCGTTCGGCGCCACGCTGGACCGGATCGGGGCCACCAACCCCGGTTACATCATCCGCATGCTGAACCTGACCGAAACGCACCTGATGAAGACCATCTTCACCGGCATCGGCGTCGCATCGGTGCTGCTGTTCGGCGGCTTGCTGCTCGGCGTGGTCGATCCGGGCCACCTGTCGGTGAAGTCGGCCTATGCCGGCGTCTTCATCGGCGGCCTGCTGCTCGGCGCGGGCTTCGCGGTCGCCGGCTACTGCCCCGGGACGGGGCTGACCGCGCTGGCCACAGGCCGCAAGGATGCGCTGTTCTTCGCCATTGGCGGCCTGTGCGGCGCGGCGGCCTACATGGTGAGCTACGAAGACTTCGCCGGCAGCGCGATGCTGGCGGACATCGCCGGCGGCAAGACGACCCTGGGTCTGATCGAGGGCGCCGGCTACCCGGCTCTGTTCGAGAGCCTGAGCGGCGAAATCCTCGGCATCGCCGTTGGCGTCGTCTTCATCGCCATCGGTCTGCTGCTGCCGCACCGCCTGACCGGCAAGCCAAGGTCGATCGCGGCCGAATAGCAGAACGGCAACCGGGGCCGGACACCGCAGTCCGGCCCCTTTCCGTGCCGTCCCTAGAACGGAATTTCGTCGTCCAGGTCACTGCCGCCGCCATAGTCGTCGCGGCCACCGCCGCCGCTACCGCCGCCGGAGCCGCCGCTGCGGCCGCCGCCGTAGCCGCCGCCGCCATCGCCATAGCCGCCGTCATCGCCGCCACCGCTGCCGCCACCGGCGCCGCGGCTGTCGAGCATCTGCAACTCGCCCCGGAAGCGGTTGAGCACGACCTCGGTCGAGTAACGGTCCTGGCCCGACTGGTCCTGCCATTTCCGGGTCTGCAGCTGGCCCTCGATATAGACCTTGGAGCCCTTCTTCAGATACTGCTCGGCGACGCGGGCGAGGTTCTCGTTGAAGATCACCACCCGGTGCCATTCGGTGCGCTCGCGCCGTTCGCCGGAGTTCCTGTCACGCCACTGCTCGGACGTGGCGAGGCGCAGGTTCACCACCGGATTGCCGTCGTTCATGCGGCGCACTTCCGGGTCGGCGCCCAGATTGCCCACCAGAATGACCTTGTTCACCCCTGCCATGTTCAGCCCTCCGCGCCGGAATCGATTCTGCCCCGAGTCTTAGCCCCTCGCGGCGGCGGACGCCACCGGCTTGCGACGGCCCGCCGGGGGGCGGCTGATCGGCGCACGCCACCGGGGAACGGTCCAAAACCGGCTCCGCGCCCTATATTGTCATGAGACGCGCCGAAGGTCTGGTCCGGCCCGGCGAGGCGCGATAGGTTTTCCATTCGTTCCGCTTTCTCCGGCAGATGGTGTTTCATGCAGAAGGTCATCAGTGTCCGCGGCGCCCGCGAGCACAATCTGAAGGGCATTGACGTCGACATTCCCCGCGACCGGCTGGTGGTGATCACCGGGCTGTCGGGTTCGGGCAAGTCGTCGCTGGCCTTCGACACCATCTACGCCGAAGGGCAGCGCCGCTATGTCGAGAGCCTTTCGGCCTATGCGCGCCAGTTCCTGGAACTGATGCAGAAGCCGGACGTCGACCACATCGAGGGGCTGAGCCCGGCCATCTCCATAGAGCAGAAAACGACGTCGAAGAATCCGCGCTCCACCGTCGGCACGGTGACCGAGATCCATGACTACATGCGCCTGCTCTGGGCCCGGATCGGCATCCCCTACTCGCCCGCGACCGGCGAGCCGATCGAGAGCCAGACGGTCAGCCAGATGGTCGACCGGGTGATGGCCATGGAGGAAGGCACGCGGCTCTACCTGCTGGCGCCCATGGTGCGCGGCCGCAAGGGCGAGTACCGCAAGGAGTTCAGGGATCTCAGGAAGGGCGGCTTCCAGCGCGTCAAGGTCGACGGCGAGCTCTACGACATCGAGGACGTGCCGGCGCTCGACAAGAAGCTCAAGCACGACATCGAGGTGGTGGTCGACCGCATCGTCGTCCGCGACGACATCGCCACCCGCCTCGCCGACAGCTTCGAGACCGCGCTGGCCCTGGCCGAGGGCATCGCCATTGCCGAGAACGCCGACGGCGGCGAGCGGACCGTCTTCTCGGCCAAGTTCGCCTGCCCGGTCTCCGGCTTCACCATCGAGGAGATCGAGCCCCGGCTGTTCAGCTTCAACAACCCCTTCGGCGCCTGTCCGGCCTGCGACGGCCTGGGCACGGAGATGTATGTCGACGCCGACCTCGTGGTCCCCGAGAAGGACCTGAGCCTGCGTGCCGGCGCCATCGCGCCCTGGTCGAAGACGACCTCGCCCTACTACATGCAGACGCTGGACAGCATCCTGCGCCATTTTGGCCAGTCCATGACCACGCCCTGGGAGGAGCTGCCCGAGGCGGTGCGGGACGTCATCCTGTTCGGCTCGGGCAAGGAGCAGATCGAGTTCCGCTATGACGACGGCCTGCGCAGCTACAAGACGGCCAAGGGCTTCGAAGGCGTCGTCCGCAATCTGGAGCGGCGCTGGCGCGAAACCGATTCGGCGCGCATGCGCGAGGAGATCGAGACCTATCAGGCGAAGACCGCCTGCTCGGTCTGCGGCGGGTACCGGCTGAAGCCCGAGGCGCTGGCGGTGAAGATCAACGGCCTGCATATCGGCCAGGCCTCGGAATTCTCCATCAAGGGGGCGGCGGAGTGGTTCGGCGGGCTGGAGCCGAAGCTGACCCCGAAACAGCGGGAGATCGCCGAACGTATCCTGAAGGAAATCAACGAACGCGTCGGCTTCCTCAACAATGTCGGCCTGGAATACCTGACGCTGAGCCGCAATTCCGGCACGCTGTCGGGCGGCGAGAGCCAGCGGATCCGTCTGGCCAGCCAGATCGGGTCCGGCCTCACAGGCGTGCTCTACGTGCTCGACGAGCCCTCCATCGGCCTGCACCAGCGCGACAATGGCCGCCTGCTGGAGACGCTGAAGAACCTGCGCGATCTCGGCAATACGGTGATCGTCGTGGAGCACGACGAGGAAGCCATCCTGTCGGCCGACCACGTCATCGACATCGGCCCGCTGGCCGGCGCCCATGGCGGCGAACTGATCGCCGAGGGCACGCCCGAGCGGATCATGCAGACCGAGGCCTCGATCACCGGCCAGTATCTCGCCGGCATCGCCCAGGTGCCGGTGCCGCAGCGGCGCCGCGAAGGCCACCGGGACCGCTTCCTGCGCATTGTCGGCGCCACCGGCAACAACCTGAAGAACGTCACCGCCACCCTGCCGCTCGGCGCCTTCGTCTGCATCACGGGCGTTTCGGGATCGGGCAAGTCGACGCTGACCATCGAGACGCTCTACAAGGCGCTGGCGCGGCGGCTGCACGGCGCCAAGGCCGCACCGGCGCCGCATCAGCGCATCGACGGCCTGGAATGGCTGGACAAGATCATCGACATCGACCAGTCGCCCATCGGCCGCACCCCGCGCTCCAATCCGGCGACCTATACCGGCGCCTTCTCGCCGATCCGCGACTGGTTCGCGGAACTGCCCGAGGCCAAGGCGCGCGGCTACAAGCCCGGGCGGTTCAGCTTCAACGTCAAGGGCGGGCGCTGCGAGGCCTGCCAGGGCGACGGGCTGATCAAGATCGAGATGCACTTCCTGCCCGACATCTACGTCACCTGCGACGTCTGCAAGGGCCGGCGCTACAACCGCGAGACCCTCGACATCCTGTTCAAGGGCAAGTCGATCTCCGACGTGCTGGAGATGACCGTCGAGGAGGGCCAGGAGTTCTTCAAGGCGGTGCCGGCGGTGCGCGAGAAGCTGGACACGCTGATGCGCGTCGGCCTCGGCTACATCAAGATCGGCCAGCAGGCGACGACGCTCTCGGGCGGCGAGGCCCAGCGCGTGAAGCTGGCCAAGGAACTGTCGAAACGGGCCACGGGCCGCACGCTCTACATCCTGGACGAGCCGACCACAGGCCTGCATTTCGAGGACGTGCGGAAGCTGCTGGAAGTGCTGCAGGCGCTGGTCGACAGCGGCAATTCGGTGCTCGTCATCGAACACAACCTGGAAGTCATCAAGACCGCCGACTGGATCGTCGACATCGGCCCGGAAGGCGGCGACGGCGGCGGCGAGATCGTCGCCTGCGGCACGCCCGAGGAAGTCGCCACGGTCGCCGAGAGCCACACCGGCCGCTATCTGGCCGAAGTGCTGGCCCGGCGCGCGTCGAAGGCGCTGCCGGCGCCGAAGAAAGCGCGGACGCGGAAGCGGCGCAACGCCGCCTGAATCAGGCCGCGGTGCGGCGGAGGGGAACGAGATGGCGGAGACGGAATCCTTCGGCCTGGAAGGCAAGGCGGCGCTGGTCGTCGGCGGCGGCGCGGCGGGCGACGGCATCGGCAATGGCCGGGCGGCGGCGATCCTGCTGGCCCGCGCCGGCGCGCGCGTGATGGTCGCCGACCGCGACAGGGCGCTGGCCGAGCGCACGGCGGAAATGATCCGGGGCGAGGGCGGCGAGGCCCGCGCCTTCGAGGCCGACGCCACCGACGAAGCACAGTGCGAGGCCATGGTGCGGGCGACGCTGGATGCCTTCGGCCGGCTCGATGCCCTCGACAACAATGTCGGCATCGGCAGCCGCGGCAGCGTCGTCGCCACCAGCCAGACCGACTGGGAGCGGGTGATGCGGGTCAATGTCGAGACCATGTTCCTGGTCTCCAAGCACGCCATCCCGGCCATGATAGAGAGCGGCGGCGGCGCCATCGTCAACGTCTCGTCGATCTCGGCGCTCAGGCCGCGCGGTCTGACCGCCTATTCCGTCTCCAAGGGCGCGGTGATAGCGCTGACCCGGGCCATGGCGGTCGATCACGGCCCGGACGGAATCCGGGTGAACTGCGTCGCGCCGGGGCCGGTCTACACGCCCATGGTCTATGGCCGCGGCATGAGCGAGGCGGCGCGCGCCCAGCGGGCGAAGGCCTCCAGGCTGGGCATCGAGGGCACGGGCTGGGACGTCGGCCAGGCCGTGCGTTTCCTGCTGTCGGCCCAGGCGCGCTATGTCACCGGCCAGACGCTGGTGGTGGACGGTGGTGTGACGCTGACCGGACCGGAACGGGATTCGGCCGGCTGAGGCGGCCAGAGGGGAGAACCGGAAAATGGCGCGCGTGAAGTACCTGACGAAGGACGACCTGGCGGAGGACGACAGGCCGCTGCTGGAGCGTTCGGGCATCAACCTGTTCCGGGCGCTGGCCAACAATCCGTCCGCCGCGCGGGCCTTCGCGCATCTGGGCAGCCACATCCGCAACGGGAGCGAGCTGGACGGACGGATCCGGGAACTGGCCATCCTGACCGTCGGCTGGCTGGCGCGCTCCCCCTACGAGTGGTCGCATCACATCAGGATCGGTTACGACTTCGGCGTCAGCGAGGCGGATATCGAGGGCCTGATCGCCGAAGCGGAAGGCCGCGACAGCGATCTCGACCCGCTGGCGAAGCTCGCCTGCCGGGCGGCGCGGGAGATGACGCTGGACGGCGCAGTCGCGGACGCGACCTTCGATGCCCTGGAAGGTCATCTGGGCCACGACCTGATCATCGAACTCGTGCTGGCCGTCGCGACCTACAATGCGGTCGTCCGCATCCTCGGCAGCCTGCAGATCGACGTCGAGGACGCCTACATGCCCTATCTCGAGCGCTTCCCCCTGCCGGAGAAGTGAAACCCCTCAATGGCTCTCCAGCGTCAGGCGCAGACCGCTGCGGAAGTCGGTCTCCGCGGGGACGTTGAAGGCGGCGTTGGCCTTTGCGGGGTCGCCCAGTGAGGTACGGATGTCGCCGGCGCGCGGCTCGGCGAAGGTGATGTCGGCTTCGGCGTCCGACAACTCCGCGATCGTGTTTGCCAGATCCAGCACCGAGGTCTTGCGGCCGGTGCAGACATTGAAGACCGCACCTTCGCCGCCGCCCGCGTCCATCGCCGCCAGCAGGTGGCGCACCACGTCGCCGACATAGACGAAGTCCCGCACCTGCTCGCCGTTGCCGAAGATCGTGATGCCCTGGCCAGCGCGGATGCGGTCGGTGAAGATGGCGATGACGCCGGAATAGGGCGACTTCGGGTCCTGGCGCGGCCCGAAGACGTTGAAGAAGCGGAAGCCGGTATTGGGCACGCCGTGCACGCCATGGGCGACGCGGCCATGCAGTTCGCAGCCCAGCTTGTCGGCGCCATAGGCCGAGAGCGGCCTGGTGCGCGCGTCCTCGTCCAGCGGCACGTCGGGGTTGTCGCCGTAGACGGCGGCCGATGAGGCGTAGATCACTGGCCGGCCGCCGGCCTGGCGGGCGGCGTCGAACACCGTGATGGTGCCGGTCAGGTTGGTGCGGTGGCTGGTCACCCACTCCTCGGTGCAGCGCTGCACCGAGGCCACGGCGGCGAGGTGGAAGCAGCCATCGGCCTTTTCCATCAGCCGCCGGACCAGCGCGGCGTCGGCCACGTCGCCCTCGACGACCTCCGCCTCGGCGGGCGCGTTCTCCCGCTTGCCCGTGGACATGTCGTCCAGGATCGTCACCGTGTCGCCGCGCGCGGTCAGGGCGTCGCAGAGATGGGAGCCGATGAAGCCGCAGCCGCCGGTCACGAGCCAGTGCGCCATGACCGGGTCAGCCTTCCAGCGTCCGGCGGACGGCTTCGATGAACTCGTCGACCTGGATCGGCTTGGGCAGATAGGCGTCTGCGCCCGCTTCCCGGATCATCTTCTGGTCGCCGGCGGTCGCCATGGTGGTGACGACGATGATCGGCACGTCGGCGAGCTTCGGATCGGCTTTCATTTTCTGCACCAGGTCGAGCCCGGATACGCCGGGCAGCATGATGTCCATGATGATCAGGTCCGGCCGCTCTTCCTCGGCCAGTTCCATCGCCTCATGGCCGTCATCTGCGGTGACGATGTCGCAGTCGAGCTTCTGCAGCGCCGACGCATAGACTTCCTGGACAAGCATGTTGTCCTCGACCACCAGAATACGCTTGTTCATACGGTTCCCTTTTCTCCCCTCGGCGGCGTCCGGCGTTCACGGCAGGCCGGGAAACGCCTCGCGGATGGCCGCCGCCGTCTCCGGCGCCAGCGCGATCAGCTCCCGGGCGCGCTCCAGTGCCGCATCCTCACGGCCCTCCTTGACCGCGAATTCGCATTCGCTCGCCTTGTCCCTCATCGCGCCCAGCCCCACGGAGCCGGAACTGGAGGTCAGATCGTGAGCCTGCTGGCGCACCTGGGCCATGTCGCGGGCCTCGACGCCCTGGCGCAGCAGGCCGATCTTCTCCTCCATCTGCACGAGATACTTTCCGAGCAGCATCTCGACCATCTGGTCGCCCAGGGTCTGCCTGAGCGCGCCGAAGGCCGCCGCATCGAAATGTTCGGTCATGACCAGTCACCCCCCGGAACGAATCAAGCCGGCCGTACCGGTGCCGGCCGGCAAGCTACAGCAAGTGCCGCGCCAAGGCGAGCGACCGCATGGCGCATGCGCGCCGCCCGCGCCGGCAGGCTTGATCGTACCCGCGAGTAGACCTAGTTTGCCGGCCAGCTATCGAAGGAACCAGATGACGGGGATGGAGTGAACATGCGTTTCGAAGGCACCAGCACCTACGTGGCGACCGAAGACCTGATGGTCGCGGTGAACGCCGCCGCCACCCTTGAACGGCCGCTGCTGATCAAGGGCGAGCCCGGCACCGGCAAGACCATCCTGGCCCACGAGGTCGCGAAGGCTTTCGACACCCAGCTCATCGAATGGCACGTCAAGTCGACCACCAAGGCCCAGCAGGGTCTCTACGAGTACGACGCCGTCAGCCGCCTGCGCGACTCCCAGCTCGGCGACGAGCGGGTCAACGACATCCGCAACTACATCAAGCGCGGCAAGCTCTGGGAGGCCTTCACGGTCGAGAAGCGCCCAGTGCTGCTGATTGACGAGGTCGACAAGGCCGACATCGAGTTCCCCAACGACCTGCTGCTGGAACTCGACCGCATGCAGTTCTACGTCTACGAGACCGGCGAGACGGTGGTCGCCAAACAGCGCCCGCTGATCATCATCACCTCCAACAACGAGAAGGAGCTGCCGGACGCCTTCCTGCGCCGCTGCTTCTTCCACTACATCCGCTTCCCCGACGACGAGACCATGCGGGAGATCGTGGACGTGCACTATCCGGGCATCCAGCGCGAGCTGGTCTCCGAGGCGCTGCGCATCTTCTACGACATCCGCGACGTCCCGGGCCTGAAGAAGAAGCCGTCGACCTCGGAACTGCTCGACTGGCTGAAGCTGCTGATGTCCGAGGATCTGCCGGCCGACACGCTGAAGTCGCGGGATCCGAAGAAGCTGATCCCGCCGCTGCACGGCGCGCTGCTGAAGAACGAGCAGGACGTGCACCTGTTCGAGCGGTTGGCCTTCCTCGCCAAGCGCGAGCAGAACAAATAGACCGGTCGGAACTGTTGACGGCGTCCCCGGGCTTGACCCGGGGATCCAGAACAGCGTCTCCGGTTGACTGGGCCCTCGGATCGAGTCCGAGGGCGCCGACCTATTGCAGGAGGATGCCGTGTTCGTGAATTTCTTCCTCGAGCTGAGGCAGCACAAGGTGCCAGCGACGCTGCGCGAGTACCTGACGCTGCTGGAGGCGATGAAGCAGCACGTCACCGACTACCGCGTCGACGAATTCTACTACCTCGCCCGCGCCACGCTGGTGAAGGACGAGAAGAACATCGACAAGTTCGACCAGGTCTTCGGCAAGTGCTTCAACGGCCTCAACTTCGTCTCCGCGGAGGAGACCCACGAGATCCCCGAGGAGTGGCTGGAGAAACTGGCCGAGAAGGTGCTGACGCCCGAGGAAATGGCCGAGATCGAGGCCCTGGGCGGCTTCGAGAAGCTGATGGAGGAGCTGAAGAAGCGCCTCGAGGAGCAGAAGGGCCGCCACCAGGGCGGCAACAAGTGGATCGGCACCGCCGGCACCTCCCCCTTCGGCGCTCATGGCTACAACCCCGAAGGCGTCCGCATCGGCCAGAAGGAAAGCCGCCATCGCCGCGCGGTGAAGGTCTGGGACAAGCGCGAGTTCAAGAACCTGGACGACGACGTCGAGCTCGGCACCCGCAACATCAAGGTGGCGCTCAGGCGCCTGCGCCGCTTCGCGCGCGAGGGCGCGGAGCTGGAACTCGACCTGCCCAACACGATCAAGTCGACCGCCGACAACGCCGGCTATCTCGACATCAAGATGGTGCCGGAGCGGCGCAACACGGTGAAGGTGCTGCTGCTGCTCGACATCGGCGGGTCGATGGACGACCACATCCGCACCCTCGAGGAGCTGTTCTCGGCGACCAAGACCGAGTTCAAGCACCTCGAATACTACTACTTCCACAACTGCCTCTACGAGAAGCTGTGGAAGGACAACCGCCGCCGCCACACCGAGTTCGTCGACAGCTGGCAGGTGCTGCACACCTTCCCCGCCGACTACAAGCTGATCTTCGTCGGCGACGCCACCATGAGCCCCTACGAGATCGTCTATCCCGGCGGTTCGGTGGAGCACTGGAACGAGGAAGCCGGCGAGGCCTGGATGCGGCGCTTCCTGGACGTCTACCACAAGGCGATCTGGCTCAACCCGGTGCCGCAGAAGTACTGGGACTACACGCCGTCGATCAAGCTGCTCCAGGACCTGATGGGCAACCGCATGTTCCCGCTGACCCTCGAGGGCCTGGAAGACGGCATGAAGGAACTGTCGAAGTAGGCTGACGGTCCGCCGGTTGGCAGGGCCGCCGGCGCTCGCCACATCCGTGACCGGAGCGATCCGGACACGGAGGGCATTCCATGCAGAGATTGATGATTTCAGCCGCCGCGCTGCTGACGCTCGCCGCCGCGGGCGGAGCCGCCGCGCAGGATCAGGGAACCGCCTATCGCTGCGGCGACGTGGATGTCGACCTCCAGCGGACGGACAGCGGACCGGAGATCATGATCGGCGATGAGCGCCGCCACCTCATCCGGGTGCGGTCGGCCTCGGGCGCGCGCTACGAGTCCGCGGGCGGCGGCGAGCCGGTACTGTTCTGGGACAAGGGCGCCACGGCGCTGCTCAAGGTCGGCGCCACGGAGACCCTGGACTGCCGCCGCGCCGAGCATGGACCCTTCCTGCCCTTCGAGGCCCGGGGGCAGGAACCGGGCTGGCTGCTGGAGATCACGGCGGACCGGATCCGGCTGGAGGCCGACTATGGTGAGCGCACCGTCACCATGCCGACGCCGCCGCCCGAAACCGGCCCCGGCGTCCGCACCTACCGCGCCGCCAGGGAAGACCACGCGCTCGATATCCGCATCGCCGACCGGCTCTGCCAGGATTCCATGGCCGGCACGCCCTATCCGAAGACGGTGACGGTGACCCTCGACCACGAGACCTGGGAGGGCTGCGGCGGCGAGCCGCGCGATCTGCTGACGGGCGCACGCTGGGCGGTGACGGCGCTGGCCGGAGCCGATTCCGTGGGCGAGCGACCGCCGTCGATGATCTTCGACCACGAAGGCCGTCTCTACGGGCAGGCCAGCTGCAACGCCTACACTACCAGCTACGACCTGAACGGCCCCGAGTTCTCCACCGGGCCGGTCGCGGCGACGAAGAAGGCCTGCGCCGGGCCTCTGATGGAAACGGAAAGCCGTTTCCTTCACCTGCTGGGCGAGGTCCGCGGCTACCGGATCGGCGAAGACCGCGTCCTGGTCCTGGACGCGGGTCAGGCCGGAGAGATCACCGCGCGGCGCACGGAATGAGCCGCACTCATCCCGTTTTCGCGGGCGGCAGGGCGTAGGAGCCGGTGATGTGGGCGACCATGTCGTCCTTGCCCTCCGAATAGATCGCGACCTCGCCGACGGCCAGCCGCCGGCCCAGCTTCATCAGCCGGACGTCGGCGATGAGATCGGCGCGTTCCGGCTTGCTGAGGAAGTTCACCGTGGCGTTGGCGGTCACCGCCATCGCGGCCGCCTCGGTTCCCAGGTCCGCCAGCACGGCGATGTAGAGCCCGAGATCGGCGAGCCAGAACAGCGTCGGCCCGGAGACCGTGCCGCCGGGGCGCAGATTGTCCTCGCCGATCGGCATGCGCACCCGCGCCTTCCGGCCGCCGGCCTGCTCCACGCGAAGGTTGAGGTCGGCGATCTGGGGGAAGGCCTCGGCCAGAAAGGCCTCGATCTCGCGGGGGTTGGCTTCGGGCACGGACGCTCTCCTCTGCTGCGGCGCGCGGAGGGGACCATTGGCCCGGCAGCCGGTCAAGCACGTGCATGCGGGGCTTGCGTCTGTCCCGTTTTCAGGATTTATTCCCGTATATGGAACAACAGGACGCCGATCTGACGCTGCGCCTGGCGGAACGGCTGAAACGCCTGCGCGGCGAGCATGGCCTTTCGCTGCAGCAGCTGGCGGCGCGGAGCGGGGTCAGCCGGGCGACGCTTTCCCGGCTGGAGAACGCCGAGGTCAGCCCGACGGCCGAGGCGCTGGGCCGGCTCTGCGCCGCCTACGGCCTGCCGATCTCGCGGTTGATGACCATGGTCGAGGACGACTGGCGGCCGCACATGAAGCGCGGGGAACAGCCGGTCTGGACCGATCCGGACGCGGGCTTCGTGCGCCGTTCCGTCTCGCCGCCCGCGCGCGGTCTGGCCGCCGAGGTGATCGAGTGCGAACTGGCGCCGGGCGCGGAGATCGCCTACCCGTCCCCGCCCGTCGCCGGGCTGGAGCATCATCTGGTGATGCTCGAAGGCGCGCTGGAGATCGAGCACGAGAACGGCGCCTGGCGGCTCGGACCCGGCGACTGCCTCCGCTACCGGCTGCACGGCGCCAGCGCCTTCCGCACGCCCGCCGGCAGCGGCGCCCGCTACATCCTCGTCGTCGTCTGAGAAGGAACCGGACATGGAAGGCATCAGGATCGAAGAGGTCGACGCGGCCGGGCTCCAGGCGCGACTGGACGGCTTCACCGAGGTGCTGCACGCCGCCGTCCAGGCCGGCGCGAACGTGAACTTCATATGGCCCTTCCCCCGCGAGGAGGCCGAGGCCTTCTGGACCTCGAAGGTGCTGCCGCCGCTCCGGGCCGGCGGGCGTATTCTCTGGGCGGCGCTCGACGGGGAGCAGGTCTGCGGTACGGTGCAGCTGCTGCTCGACATGCCGCCCAACCAGCGCCATCGAGGCGAGGTCACCAAGCTGCTGGTTCATCCCGGCTGGCGGCGGCGCGGCATCGGCCGGGCGCTGATGGCGGCGCTGGATGCGAAGGCCGCGGCGCTGGGCAGGACGCTGGTGACGCTCGACACCCGGACCGGCGATGCGGCCCAGCCGCTCTACGCCGCCGCCGGCTACAGGGTGGCGGGCGAGATCCCGCATTTCGCCATGACGCCGGAGGGCGGGCGCTACGACGCCACGACCTACATGTTCAAGCTGTTCCCGGCGGGCCGGTAGCGCGCTCCGTCAGGCGCGCTCGCCCCAGGGCGGCAGGCGGCCTTCCTCGACGGCGTGGCAGGCGACCATGGAGGACCCGGCGTGGATCGCCTTCGGCACTTCGACGCGGCAGCGGTCATTGGCCAGCGGGCAGCGCGGATGGAACGGGCAGCCGGGCGGCGGATCGATGGGGCTCGGCACCTCGCCGGCGACCGGCGTGCGCGCGCGTCCCGACATCTCCAGGTCGGGGATGGCGTCGAGCAGCATGCGCGTATAGGGGTGCCGGGGCTCGGTGAACAGCGTGTCCGTCTCCGCCCACTCCACCAGCCGTCCGAGGTACATCACGCCGACGGTGGTGGAGACGTGGTAGACGACAGCGAGGTCGTGGCTGATGAACAGGTAGGTCAGACCGAGCTCTTCCTGCAGATCCTTCATCAGATTCAGGATCTGCGCCTGCACCGAGACATCGAGCGCCGAGGTCGGCTCGTCGCAGACCAGGAACTCGGGCTCGCCGGCGAGCGCCCGGGCGATGGAGACCCGCTGGCGCTGGCCGCCGGAGAATTCGTGCGGATATTTCGCCCCGTCCTTCGGGCTGAGGCCGACCTGCGAGAGATGTTCGCCCACGCGGCGGCGGATTTCCGCCTCGCCGGTCGCCAGCCCGAGATGGCGGATGGGCTCCGCCACGATGTCTTCGACCCGCCAGCGCGGATTGAGCGAGGCGTAAGGGTCCTGGAAGATCATCTGCATGCGCCGCTGGGCCGACGGGTTCCGCCGCCGTGCCCGGTCGCCGGCCACGTCCATGCCGTCGAAAGTGAGCCGGCCCGCCGTCGGATTGTAGAGACCGACCACAAGGCGGGCGACGGTGGACTTGCCACACCCCGACTCGCCCACCAGGCTGAAGGTCTCGCCGCGCCCGATCTCGAAACTGACGCCGTCGACGGCCTTCACGAAGGCTTTTGGCCGGCGCTCGATCACCCGGTTGAGCCAGGGCGGCGAGACGTCGAAATGCCGGACCAGCCCCTCGACCTCAAGCAGGACGTCGTCGCTCATACCACGCCCTCCTCGACCGGCTCGTGCAGCCAGCACGACGCGTCGTGGCGCCCGTCGCCCATCAGATCGGGCCGGACGGTATGGCATTTGAACATCACTCTCGGGCAGCGCGGGTGGAAGGCGCAGCCGTTGGGAATGTCAGTCAGGCGCGGCATGGAGCCGTCGATCTGGGTGAGCTTGCCGACGCGGTTGCCGAGCGCCGGAATCGCGCCCATCAGACCCTCGGTATAGGGATGCTTCGCCCGCTTGATGACGTCCTGGACGGGGCCGATCTCGGCCACCCGTCCGGCATACATCACCGCCACGCGGTCGGCGGTCTCCGCGATCACGCCCATGTCGTGGGTCACCAGCATGACCGAGGTGCCGTGCTCGGCGCAGAGCCGCTTCAGCAGGGTGATGATCTGGGCCTGGATGGAGACGTCGAGGGCCGTCGTCGGTTCGTCGGCGATGATCAGCTTCGGCTCCGCGCACAGCGCCAGCGCGATCACCACCCGCTGGCGCATGCCGCCGGAGAACTGGTGCGGATAGTGATCGATCCGCTCCTCGGCGGCGGGGATGCCGACTTCCTTCAGCAGGTCGAGCGCGCGCTGGCGGGCCTGCCGGTCGGTGAGATTCGTATGCGTCTGGATGGTCTCGACCAGTTGTTCGGAGACCTGATAGAGCGGATTGAGGCTGGTCAGCGGATCCTGGAAGATGGCGCCGATCTCCTTGCCCCGGACGCGCCGCATCAACTCGTAGGGCAGGTTGTCGATGCGCCGGCCGTTGAGCAGGATCTGGCCTTCGGCGATGCGTCCGGGCGGCTCGATCAGGCCGATGATCGCCGCGCCGGTCATCGACTTGCCGGCGCCGGATTCGCCGACGACGCCCAGCACCTCGCCCTCGTCGATGGTGAGCGAGATGTCGTCGACGGCCACCAGCGTGCCGCGGCGGGTCGGGAACTCGACCCTCAGATTCTTCACTTCCAGAACCGGCGTCGCCATCGGGCTACCTCAGCTTCGGGTTCAGGGCGTCGCGCAGCCAGTCGCCCAGCAGGTTCACCGACAGGACCAGCAGCGCCAGGAAGATGCCTGGGAAGATGACGATCCACCACTCGCCCGAGAACAGGAAGTCCTGGCCGATGCGGATCAGCGTCCCCAGCGACGGCTGGGTCGCCGGCACGCCGACGCCCAGGAAGGAGAGCGTCGCCTCCAGCAGGATCGCGACGGCGAGGTTGATGGTGCCGATGACCAGCACCGGCCCCATAACGTTCGGCAGCACGTGGCGGAACATGATCGCCCCGCGCGACAGGCCGATGACCCGCGCGGCCTGCACGTACTCCTTGCCCTTCTCCACCATGGTCGAACCGCGCACCGTGCGCGCGAACTGCGGCCAGATCGAAAGCGCGATGGAGACGGTGATGACCGCGACGGCGATGTCCGTATGGCTCTCGCCGGGAAAGAAGGCCTTGGAGACGCCGCTGATCAGCAGCGCGATCAGCAGGGCGGGAAAGCTGAGCTGCACGTCGGCGATGCGCATGATGATCGAATCGGCCGTGCCGCCCAGATAGCCCGCCAGCAGGCCGAGCGTGACGCCGATCAGGATCGCCAGCAGCACCGAGGCGAAGCCGACCAGGATCGAGACGCGCGAGCCGTAGAGGATCGCCGAATAGAGGTCGCGGCCCTGGTCGTCGGAGCCGATCACGAACGGCCAGTAGCCGTCCGGGTGCCAGATCGGCGGGGTGAAGGCGTCGAAGATGTCCAGCGAGGCCGGATCGAAGGGATTCTGCGGCGTGATCAGGGGCGCGATCAGCGCGGCGACGATCATCACCAGCGCCAGCGAGGTGGCGGCGACGGTCACCGGCGAGGTCCGGAAACTGTGCCAGATGTCGCCGTCCAGGAAGCGGGCGAGATTGTCCTTCAGGCGCGCCCAGGGCCCCATCAGTGGCCGCCCCCCGTGCGCTCGACGCGAAGCCGGGGATCGACGGCGTAATAGAGGATGTCGACCAGCAGGTTGAGGGCCACGAAAATGAGGGCGACCAGGATCAGATATGTCGACATGACCGGGATGTCGACGAACTGAATCGCCTGCAGGAACAACAGCCCCATGCCGGGCCACTGGAACACCGTCTCGGTGATGATGGCAAAGGCTATGAGCGAGCCGAGCTGCAGGCCGGTGATCGTGATGACCGGCACCAGGGTGTTCTTCAGCGCATGGCGGTAGTGGACGGCGCGATTGCGCAGGCCGCGGGCCCTGGCGAACTTGACGAAATCGGTGCGCAGCACCTCCAGCATCTCGGAGCGCACCAGACGCATGATCAGCGCGAGCTGGAACATGCCAAGCGTGAAGGCCGGCATGACGATCGACTTCCAGCCGGAAGACGTCAGCAACCCGGTCGTCCAGAATCCGAGATCGACGGTCTCGCCGCGTCCGAAGGTCGGCAGCCAGCCGAGGACGACGCCGAAGACGAGGATCAGCAATATGCCGATCAGGAAGGTGGGGAGGGAGATGCCGATCAGCGACACGGTCAGGAAGACGTGACTGAGCCAGCTTCGGGGATAGAGACCGGTGTAGACACCCAGCGGCACGCCGACCACCAGCGCGAATATCGCCGCCAGTATGGCGAGCTCCAGCGTCGCCGGCAGACGCTCCTGCAGCAGCTGGTCCACCGGCCGGCCGATACGGTAGGAGATGCCGAAATTGCCCTGCACGACATTGCTGACATAGCGCGCGAACTGGACCGGAACCGGGTCATTGAGCCCCAGCTTCTCGCGCAGTTCCGCCCGTTCGGCCAGCGAGGTGTCCTGGCCGACCATCTGCGCCACCGGGTCGCCCACGAAGCGGAACATGGTGAAGCCGATCAGCGCCACGACCAGCATCACGATCATGGCCTGGATCAGGCGTCGAATGACGAATGCAATCATGCCGGTCCCTTAACGGAACGGCCCCCCGCCGCCGGGTGGCGGGCGGAGGGCCGTATTCACGTCCGCGTCGATCAGTCGATCGTGACGTGGCGCCACGAGAACTGGTTGTCGGCGCGCTGCTTGACATTGACGCCCTCACGCACGCCCCAGGCGAGTGCCTGCTGATGCAGCGGAAGATACGCCACCTCGTCGGTGGTGATCGTCCAGGCCTGATTGATCATGGCGTTGCGCTTCTCCGTATCGGTTTCCGACAGGATCTTCGCGGTCAGCGCGTCTACTTCCTCGTTGCAGTAGCGGCCGAGGTTGAATTTGCCGTTGCCGGTTTCCTCGTTATAGCAGCCATGCAGGTTGAACAGCGCGTTCCAGCTGTCGAAGGAGCCCGGCGTCCAGCCCAGCAGGTAGAATGACGTGTCGAGGCTGGGCGCCAGTATCTTCTTGAAGTAGAGCGCCCGAGGCTGTGCCAGCAGGTTCACCTTCACGCCCACCTGCGCCAGCATGGAGACGATGGCCTGACAGATCGCTTCGTCATTGACGTAACGGTCGTTCGGGCAGTCCATGCCGACTTCGAAGCCGTCCGGATAGCCGGCTTCGGCCAGCAGCGCCCTGGACCTGTCCGGGTCGTAGGGCAGACGCTCGAAGGACGGGTCGAAGCCGTTGATCCCCGGCGCCACCATCAGCGCACTCGGCTCGGAGAGACCGCGCATCACCTTCTGCTTGATCGCGTCGGCGTTGATGGCGTGATAGAAGGCCTGGCGCACGCGGACGTCCTTGAAGGGGTTCTTGCCCTTGACGCTGGAGTAGAGCAGTTCGTCGCGATGCTGGTCCATGCCCAGGAAGATCGTGCGCAGTTCCGGGCCGACCAGCATGGAGGTGCCGTCATTGCCGTCGACGCGGTTCATGTCCTGCACCGGGATCGGATAGGCCATGTCCACCTGGCCCGAGAGCAGGGCCGCGACGCGCGTGGAGTCGGAACCGATCGGCTTTTGTACAACCCTGGTCAGGTTGTGGGTCTTGTTGTCGTTGTCCCACCAGTCCTGATAAGCCTCAGCAACAGACTGAACATCCGCCTCGTGACTTTGCAGACGGAACGGGCCGGTGCCGTTGGCGTTGCGGGTGGAGTAGTTCTCAACATCGCCAGTCGCCGACTGGGCGGTGACGGCGCCGTTCTCCTCGGCCCATCCCTTGGACATGATGCCCCAGGTTTCCCACTCGAAGTGCAGGATCGGGTTCGGCGCCTCGGTGACGAAATCGACCGTGTAGTCGTCGACCTTGATCACCTCCACGACGCCGGCAAGGCGGGTCTTGAGGTCCGAGCCCTCGCCGCGGACGCGATCGGCGGAGAAGATCACGTCGTCGGCGGTGAAGTCGCGGCCGTCATGGAACTTCACGCCCTTGCGCAGATGGAAGCGCCAGCGCGTCGGCTCGACGATCTCCCAGCTTTCGGCCAGGGCCGGTTCGATTTCCAGATTGGCGCCGCGCCGGATCAGGCCTTCGTAGATGTTGCCCAGATAGCCGAGGGTGAAGGTCTCGTTGAGGCTGTAGGGATCCATAGAGTTCACGCCACCCTGGAAGGCGAAGGTCATGTCCTTCGCCGACGCCGACGCCGCCCCCACGCCCAGCGCCAGCGCCGCAGCACCGGCCAGAAGCATGTTCCGCATTTTCATGTGAAGCCTCCCGCTTGAGTCGGGTTGAAATGGTGAGGCGCGCCTTGCGCACCCACGACCGGGGCATAGTGGCGATGCCGCCGAACAGCCGTCAACGGCTTTGTTCCGGAGCCATGCGCGTGTCAGGTCGCCGCTGCGTCAACATGTTCGCCATTGGCCACGCGCCGGGCGGTGCTGATCCGCCGCCATCGATTCATCGTTCAAGTTGGGGAAAGATCCATGGGGTGGAACCACCGCCGCCGCATCCTATCTGACAGACGGCGCGCGCCGGTCCGGCCGCGTCGCACACGGAGAGACGAGACGACCATGAAGAAGAAGATTCTGACCCTGCCCGTGTTCCTGCTCGCCCTCGCGCTCGGCGGCGCGGCGCAGGCCGATGGCGACCCGGCGTCCGGCTTCAAGGTCTTCAAGAAGTGCGGCGCCTGTCACAAGATCAAGCCGGGCCAGCCGAGCCAGGTGGGTCCCAACCTGCATGGCCTGTTCGGGCGCGAGGCCGGGACCGGCGACTTCGGACGCTACTCCGAGGCCATGAAGGCGTCCGACGTGGTCTGGACCGAGGAGACGCTCGCCGCCTGGCTGCGCGACCCCCGCGGCTTCATACCCGGCAACAAGATGGCCTTTCCCGGCCTGAAGAAGGAGGAGGACGTCCGCGACCTCATCGCCTTTCTGAAGCGCGCGACCAGGTAAGATTCGTCAGTCGCGCACCAGCAGGGCCGCGAGCTCCACGTCCGGCGCCCAGAAGAACTGATCCAGCGGCTCGACGACGGCCAGCCGGAAGCCGGCGTCGGCCAGGATGCGCGCATCGCGGGCGAAGGTCGCCGGCGCGCACGAGACGTAGATCACCCGCGCCACGCCCGACCGGGCGATCTGTTCGCACTGCTCGCGCGCACCCGCCGCGGGCGGATCCAGCATCACCAGGCCGAAGCCCGAAAGCTCGCCGGCCTGGAAGGGCCGGCGCTGCAGGTTGCGGACCGCGGTTTCGAGTTCGACACCGGGCGCCCGGTCGATACCCGCCTTCAGCGCCGCCACGGCGGCCGCATCCGAATCGGCGGCCAGATCCCCGGCCCTGAGCGGCAGCGCCGAGGCCAGGGTGCCGACGCCGCAAAACAGGTCCGCGGCGCGGCCGGCGTCCGCAGACCATTCGGCCACCAGTTCCCGCATGCGCGCTTCCATCCGGCGGTCCGCCTGCAGAAACGCCCCGGGCGGCGGGGTGACGCTCAGCGGCGGCCAGCGCAGTTCGGGCCGGCGGCGTTCCACCAGCGTCGTCGGCGCATCGCCCGCCCGCTGCAGCGAAAGCCGCGCCAGGTCGCGGGCGGCGGCAAAATCCGCCAGCCGTTCGTGCAACGCCAGGCTTTCGGTCAGATCGCCAGCGATCAGCAGGTCCGCGCCCGCGTCCGTCAGGTTGACGGTCAGCCGCGCCTCCCCTCGCGGCCTCAGCAGACCCTCCATCGCCAGCTTCAGCGCCGGGATCAGGGCCTCGATCTCCGGCTCCGCCACCGGGCATTCGCCGATGTCGACCAGCGCCCGGCCGCGGCGTTCGTGGAAACCGAGCGTTATGGCGCCGCGGCGGTCGGCGCGGACCGTGAAGACGGCGCGGCGGCGGCGCGCCGGGCCGCCCCGGCATGTCGGCGCAACCGGCGGCTCCTCGAAGCCCCGCCGGCCCAGCGCCGTGATCACGGCGGCGCGCTTCCAGTCCGCCAGAAAGCCTTCCGAAAGATGCTGCAGCGCGCAGCCCCCGCAGCGGCCGAAATGCCGGCAGGGCGGCTCCACGCGTTCGGGGCCGCCCTCGATCAGGCGGCCGATGCGGCCGCGCCTCGGCGACCCGCGGCCCGTCTGCGGTTCCACGCGCAGTTCGATCAGGTCGCCCGGCGCGGTGAAGGCCACGAAGACGCGCTCGCCATCCGCCGTGACGACGCCGTCGCCGGCCTGGCCGACGGTTTCGACCCTGAATTCCATGATGAGCTACTCCGGTGCGAATGCTGCGAGCAGATATTCCCGATTGCCGTCCGAGCCGGCAACGGGACTGTCGGTCACGCCCGCGACCCGCCAGCCCGCTTCCCCCTCCAGCCAGTCGACGACGGCGTCGACCGTCCGCCGCCGGACCGCCTCGTCGCGGACCACGCCGCCCTTGCCGACGCTCTCGGGGCCGGCCTCGAACTGCGGCTTTATCAGCGCCACGAGCGCCGCCCCCGGCGCGGCCAGCGCCAGGGCGGCGGGCAACGCGGTCCTGAGACCGATGAAGCTGACGTCGCAGACGATGAGCCCCGGCGGTTCCGGGATCAGCGCGCGGTCGAGCGTGCGGGCGTTGACGCCTTCCAGGGAGATCACCCGAGGATCCGCCGCCAGGCGCGGATGGAGCTGGCCGTGACCCACGTCCACGGCATAGACGCGGGCCGCACCGCGGGCCAGCAGAACATCGGTGAAGCCGCCGGTGGAAGCGCCGAGATCGAGCGCCACCTTCCCGGCCGGATCGATGCCGAAATGCTCCAGCGCCGCTTCGAGCTTCAAACCGCCCCGGCTGACCCAGGGATGGTCCGGTTCCGTCAGTTCCACATGCGCCGCCCGCGCCAGCAACTGCCCCGGTTTGGCGACAGACTGGCCGTCGGCGCGGACCTTGCCGTCCAGGATCAGGGCCCGGGCGCGCGCCCGGCTGTCCGCCAGACCGAGATCGACCAGCAGCCGGTCCGCGCGCTCGCGGCCGGCGTTCACATCTGCGCCGGCAGCCAGGTGATGATCGCGGGGAACATCACCAGTCCGGCGACGGTCAGGACGTCAGCGATGAAGAAGGGACCAATGCCGCGGAAGATGTCGGACAGCGGAATATCCGGTCTGACACCGTTGACGACATAGCAGTTCAGTCCGATCGGTGGCGTTATCAGACAGATCTCGACCATCTTGACGACGATGATGCCGAACCAGATCGAGACTTCCGTGGCGCTCTCGAAGCCCAGTTCCGGGCCCAGCTTGATCACCGCCGGATAGACCACCGGCAGGGTCAGCAACAGCATGCCGATGGCGTCCATGAACATGCCGAGCACGGCGTAGGCCAGCAGGATCAGGATCATCACCATCCACGGGTCGAGCGGCAGGTTGACGATCCAGTTGGCGAAGGCGTTGGGCAGACCCGCGAAGCCCAGGAAGCGGACGAAGATCAGCACGCCCCAGATGATCGAGAAGATCATCACCGTCAGCTTGGCCGTCTCCAGCAGGGCGTCCTTCAGGCTGTCCCACTTCATGCCGCGGAAGATCGCCATCACGAAGACGACGAAGGCGCCGAGCGCGCCGGCCTCGGTCGGCGTCGCCAGACCGAAATAGATGCCGCCGATGATGATCGCCATGACCAAAAGGATCGGGAAGGTGCCGGGAATCGCCTCGAAGCGCTGGCTCCAGGAGAAGCCCTTGATCGGACGCCCCAGTTCCGGATTGCGCCAGGCGCGGAAGACGATCAGCAGGGCGTAGATGATGGCCGAGAAGATGCCGGGCAGGAAACCCGCCAGCAGCAGCGCGCCGACCGATTCCTCGACGATGATGGCGTAAAGCACCAGAATCGCGCTGGGCGGAATGAGCGAGGCCAGCGTGCCGCCCGCGGCGACCACGCCGGCGGCGAGTCGCCGATCGTAGCCGTTCTTCAGCATCTCCGGAATGGCGATGCGCGCGAAGACCGCGGCGGTGGAGGTCGAGGCGCCGGAGACGGCGGCGAAGCCGGCGGTGGCGAAGACGCTGGCGACCGCGAGGCCGCCCGGCACCCAGCCGATCCAGCGCCGGGCCGCTTCGAACACCGCCTTGGTGATGCCGGCGTAGAAGGCCAGGAAGCCGATCAGGATGAACATGGGCAGGACGCTCAGCGGATAGGCCACCGCCTTCGAATGCGGCGTCTGGCCCGCGATGCCGCCGGCGACCTCGAAGGCGCGCAGCAGATCGAAATTGGGCTTCACGTAGAAGATCGCCACGAGGCCGAGCAGACCGACGAGCGCGGTGGCGAAGACCACGCGCATGCCGATGACGATGAGCACGGCCAGAACGACCATGCCCAGCACGCCGATTGTCAACGGATCCAAGGCTCAGCCCCCCTGCCGGTAGCGCGATTCGTCCGATTCGTCGATTTCGTGACGCGCGATTTCTTCGATGGTCTGGATGGTCGGCACGGCCACCGGCTCCTTCTCCGGGGAGGCGACCAGCCGCAGGAAGGCCACGAACTGCACGAGCAGGCGGAGCCAGAGCAGCGAGAAGGCGACCGGGACAAGCAGTTTCGAAGGCCAGACCGGAAGGCGGATGTCGATCGTCGAGTCCTCGGATTCGACGGCGCGAAGGAAATGCTCGATTCCGTAGTAGACCAGCACGGCGACGACGAAGAGCGACAGCAGGATCGCCGTCGCTTCGGAAATCCAGAGCGCCCGCCGCGAGAGGCCGCGCAGCGCCAGATCCATGCGCACGTGCCCGCCCATCTTCTGGCAGTAGGCGATGCCGAGAAAGGCGAACAGCGCGATGGCCTGCTCGACGACGTCGATGTAGCCGACGATCGAGAAGCCGAGGCCGAGTTCGAAACCCCACGCCGCGGTCATGCTCTGGTCGAGCCAGAGCAGGATGCGGCTGAACACCTGCACCACGCCGAGCAACATCAGCCCGAAGATCGAGAACGCAGCGATCAGGTTGAACGCCGTTTCGATCGCAAAGAGCCACCGGTCCGTGCGGGACAGACCGCCGGCCGCACTCTGTTCTGTCATGTATCTATCCTGGAAAGGGCAGCGTCAGGGCGGCCGCCGCGGCGGCCGCCCATTGGCCGTGCCTCAGGAGCCGCCGCGCGCCTTCTCGGCTTCCGCCAGCAGGAAGTCGAGCAGTTCCTGCGTCGGCAGACGGTCGGCATAGCGGTCCACGAAGCTTTCCTGCCAGATCGGCATGCCGATCTGCTTGCGGAACTCGGCCAGCTCGTCCTCGGTGAAGCGCACCTCGGTCAGTTCCTTCTGGAACATCGGGATGTTCACATCGTCGGCGGCGAGGTAGGCGGCCTTCTGCTTCTCGTAGACCTCCCACTTCAGCTCCATAAGCAGATCCTGGTACTGCTTCGGCAGGGCGTTCCAGGCGTCGATGTTGAAGACCGTCGGGCAGTCCGCGGTGCCGGGCTGGAAATTGCCGGTGAACCAGTCGGCGACCTCATGCACCTTGTAGGCGGCATGGGCGTAGGAATACGGGAACGAAACCGCGTCCACGGTGCCGCGTTCCAGCAGGGTGTAGACTTCGGTCGCCGGCACGGTCATCAGCGTGGCGCCGAGCTTCGACATCGCGTCGGCGACGCCACCGCCCGCGCGCACCTTCTTGCCGTTCCAGTCCTCCAGCTTCCGGGGCGGCTCGCCGCGGCCGAGGAACTCGTACTGGGGCAGCACGCCGGCCATGTAGATCATGGCGTTCATGCCGGCCATTTCCTTCTTCACGGCCGGATGCTGATAATAGGCGTCCGAGGCCTTGATGCGCACTTCCCAGTCGCCGATCGGCAGGAAGGGCAGCGAGAAGATCATCGCCGACGGCGTGCGGTCGGGGCTGTAGAAGTTGCAGAAGTTCGCCGCCTCGAAGGCGCCGATCTCGATGCCGTCGAGATTCTCCTTCGGCTTCGAAAGACCGCCATAGTTCAGGTTGTATTCGAACTTGCCGCCGGTGCGGCGCGCGAGTTCGTCCGACAGGTGTTCGAGACCCATGGTGAAGGCGCGGGGCTTGCCCCAGAGCGAATGGTTCCAGGTGACGGCCGGACCGTCGACCATGTCGTCGGCCGACCAGGCCGCGCCCGCGAAGGCGAAGGTCGTCGCGGCGGCGACCGCAAGACCCGTCAAGGTACGATGAAGCATTAAGAAGTCCTCCCTGATTAGCTTTCTTTTGAAGCTGTTTATGGAGAGTACCTTAACCGCCGGCCCCGGGGGGATCAATTCGGTTCTGATGCAGTCCCTTCGGCGATCATGGCGTCGATCCCGGCGTCGTCCAGCCCCGCCTCCCTGAGATAGCGCCGCGTGTCCGCGCCCTTGAGCGGCGGCGGGCTCGGCGTCTCCACCTGGGCCGAGGCGTCGCCGAACAGGAAGCCGGGCCCCAGCACATCGATGCCGCGGCCCAGTCCGGGCACGTGGTCGACATGGCGAATCAGTCCGCGCGCGGCAACCTGCTCGTGCGCCGCGATCTCTCCGACATGGCGCAGCTTGCCAGCAGGCACGGAAGCCGGCGCCAGCAGCGCCTCCCACTCCAGCGCCGAGCGCGTGGCGAAGGCCTCCGCCAGCAGCGGCTGGACGCGCGCCGATATCTCCGGGCGGCCCTGCCAGGGCATGACGTCCGGGTTGCCGGCCAGATCCTCGCGCCCGATCACGCGGCACAGCGACGACGCCTGCTTCGGCGTGTTCGCCGCCACCACCAGAATGCCGTCGGCGGTGTCGAACATGCCGGAGAAGGGGCTGCCGGACGCCGCCTGGCGGCCGGTCTTCGCCGGCAGGCGGCCGCTGGTGAGCCAGGGACCCACGGCCGGTCCCATGATCGACAGCGCGGCGTCCAGCATGGCCACATCGACATACTGCCCCTCCCCGCTCGCCTGCCGGCGGTAGAGCGCCGCCGACAGCGCGAAGGCCGCCGCCAGTCCGGCGACATAGTCGATCACCGGCCAGCCGACGCGCATGGGCCCGGTCGATTCGTCGCCCTGCAGCGCCATCATCCCCGAGATGCCCTGCACGAAATGGTCGTAGGCCGGCACGTCGCGCAGCGGCCCCGTCTGACCGAAGCCGGAAACCGAGCAGTAGACAAGCCGCGGATCCGCTGCCATCAGGTCCCCGGGCCCCAGGCCCAGCTTCGCCATCGTGCCGGGGCGGTAGTTCTCGATCACCACGTCGCTGGTCTTCGCCAGCCGGCGGAAGGCGTCCTGGCCCTTCGGCGACTTCAGGTCGAGAGCGACGGACGCCTTGTTGGCGTTCTGGATCAGGAAGGCGTCGGCCATGCCGGCGCGCTGCTGGTCCTCATCGGGCGAGGCGTAGCGGATGAAGTCCAGCGGCTCGACCGCCTCGACCCGGATCACCTCCGCGCCCAGCCAGGCCATCTGGTACGTGCAGAACGGCCCGGCGAAGACGTGCGTCGCGTCCAGGATGCGGATTCCCTCGAAGGCCTTCATCGCTGCCCCTCCCCGCCTTTCGGCACCCACAGGATCAGCCATTCGGCGTAGGCGATGGGGTCCGGATGGCCGTCCTGCTCGAAATGGTTGGCGGTCTTGACCATCAGCCGCCCGCCGGGCCGCCACTCCGTCTCCATGATGGAGATACGGTCGCGTATGCGGGTATGCGGGCCCGTCACCAGCGGCGCGAGGTAGCGCACCCTGTCATAGCCGTAGTTCAGCCCGAAGGCGGCGTCGCGCGGGCGCAAGCGGACATTGTCCATGAAGTGGCTGAGCAGGCTGGTGACCAGGAAGCCGTGCGCCAGCGTGCCGCCATAGGGGCCGTCGCGCAGGGCGCGCTCCGGGTCCAGATGCAGCCAGTGGCGGTGCTCGGTGGCCACGCCGAACATGGTCACGCGTTCCTGGTCGATGGCGACCCAGTCGCTGACCGCGAACTCGCGGCCGGCGAGTTCCGGATAGTCGGCGATCGCCAGATCGCCCGGCTGCGGATCCGTCGGTTCGGTATTCATCATCGCGCTTGCGCCTCCCCGCGCCGTTCGTGCCTCCCGGCGGCAGGGTATCGTCAAACTTGTCCGATACCCGAGGAAATTTGCCTCGTCGGCGGCCACGCCGCCGCTAGTTCTTGCCCGTGAAGCCGGGAATGAAAAAGGACACGCCGATGAATGCGAGGACCGCGCGCAGCCGCGCCGCCCTGCTGGAGGGGCCGATCGGGCCGACGCTCGCGCGGCTCGCCGTCCCCGGCATCGCCGCCATGGCGATCCAGTCCTCGATGAGCATCGTCGAGGCCTGGTATCTGGGCCGCCTCGGCACGGTGGAACTCGCCGCGGTCGCACTGGTCTTCCCGATTCTGATGCTGGCCAACATGCTCTCGGCCGGCGCGGTGGGCGGCGCGGTCAGCGGGGCCACGGCCAACGCCACGGGGGCCGGAGACGAGGCGCGTGCGGAGACGATTCTGCGCGCGGCGCTGCTGATCGCGCTGTGCTGCGGCCTCGCCATGGCGGCGCTGTTCTACTTCGCCGGCCCGACCTTCTATCGCCTGCTCGGCGGCGAGGGCGACGTGCTGGCCGCGGCGCTGGCCTATTCGGATCGGCTGATGCCCGCCCTGGTGCTGATCTGGCTGTTCAACATGGCCGCCGGGGTGATGCGCGGGGCCGGCGACATGCTGCGCCCGGCGATGCTGCAGGCGCTGGTCGCGGCAAGCCATTTCGGCCTGAGCTGGCTGCTGATCCTGCGCCTCGACCTCGGCATCGCCGGCGCCGCCTGGGCCATGGGCGGCGCCTATGCCGCCGGGCTCGCGGCGGTGGCGCTGCTGTTCGCAGGCGGCGGCGCAGCCGTCGCCTTCCGCCCCGGCCCGGTCCCGCGATCGCTGGTGATGCCGCTGTTGCGCATCGGGTCGCTGGCCGGGTTCCAGGCGGTGATGACCATCGTCACCGCGCTGACGGTGACCGCCCTGGTGGGCCGCCTCGGACCCGTATGGCTGGCCGGTTACGGCATCGCCGCCAGGCTGGAGTTCCTGATGATCCCGATCATCTTCGGCATCGGCTCGGCGATGATCGCCATGGTCGGCGCCAACCGCGGCGCGGGCCGCATGGACCGGGCACAGGCCGTCGCCTGGCGGGGCTCGGGAGCGGCGGCCCTGATCGTGGGCGCGATCGGTGTGGCCTCGGCGCTGTTCCCGGTCTTCTGGGCGTCGCTCTATACCGCCGATGCGGCGGTGATCGAGGCCTGCGCCGCCTACATGCGCCGCGTCGCGCCATTCTACGCCTTCTTCGGCCTCGGTCTGTCGCTCTACTTCGCCGCCCAGGCGATGCAGACCATGGGTGTGCCGGTGATCGCCTCGCTCAGCCGCTTCGCCATCATCGCCGGCGGCGGCGGCGCGTTGCTGGCGGCCGGACGCGCCGAGCCGGACGCCGTGTTCATCTGCGTCGCCCTCGGCATGGCGGCCTATGGCGTGATCGTGGCCGCCGGCCTCAGATGGGTCTCGTGGCGGCCGCGTCCTGCTCGTCGGCCGGCATGAGCGCCGCGCGCCGGCGCCGCCGCCAGCCGAACCACTCGTCCACCAGCCCCACGGCGAGCACCAGTCCCGCGGTCACCGCCGCCAGCCCGGCGAGCTGATAGAGCGTCGGGATCTCGCCCAGCACCGGTGCGCCGATCAGGATGGTCAGCCCCGGCACCAGCGACGGAAAGACCGCCGCCCTGGCCGGCCCGATCTTCGAGACCGTGATGACGAACAGCAGGGTCGCCAGGAAGCCGTTCATCACCCCCTGTCCCAGCAGCTGCACGCCGATCTCGCCCCAGCCGATCCGCATCAGCGCGTCGTAGTCGGCGAAGGCGATGTGGAACGGGATCAGGCCGACCGAGCCGATCACCACCACGGCGGCGGTGCCGCGTACCGGGTCGATCCGCCAGACGCGCAGCAGCAGGGTGAAGACGGCCCAGCAGGTCGGCGCGCCGATCACCAGCAGGTCGCCCATCAGCACGTCGGCGTTGAAGGTCGCCAGGAAGGAGAGGCCGGCGACCATGACGACGCCGGCCGTGATCAGCACCAGGCCGGCCAGGCGCAGCCGGCTCAGCCGCTCGCCGATGAAGATCACCGCCAGCAGCGTCGCCATCAGGGTCAGCGAGGCCGGCGCGATGACCCCGGCGTGGGAGATGGGCGTGTAGCTGAGGCCGAAACTCATGAACAGCGCGAAGGGCGGGCCGGCGAAGACCGTCAGCACCAGCCCGCGGCCCCAGCCGACTCCGCCCAGGTCGCGGAGCCCGGCGCGCAGCAGCACCGGCAGCATGATCAGGCCTGCCGGCCAGTAGCGCGCGGCGGCCATGTCGATGGGCGCGAAGCCGCCGGTGACGCCGTCGCGGACCAGCACCATGTAGGCCGACCAGATCAGCGCCGTGGTCAGGCCGAGCGCGACGCCGAGGCCGAGCGAGGCGGTGTCGCTCGCGCCGTGGGGCGCGCCGGACGGGCTGGATGGCGGGGATGACATGGGCGGCCTCTTCTCGGGATCGGGATGCTGGCCAACATGTTGCGCCGCAGCGGGGCCCGGCAAGTCAAACCCGCCCGCGCCGGACGCAATGCGGCCATGCCCGGACGCCGAACATTGCCGGAACGGGCGGCGGCTGGCATGCTGCGCCGATGGCTGAGGACAAGGAAAAGCCGGTCTGGGAGCGGATCGCCGAACTCGGCTTCGCCGACGCGGTGGAATCGAAGGGATTCAGGCGGGTCGGCAGGACGCACTGGCGCCTCGACGGCGACGGCATCGTCCATCACGTCAAGCTCTACCGCGGCTTCGCCATCGAGCCGGGTTCGTTCCGGGATTTCCTGGGGACATTCTTCCCAGGTCTCGATAAATTGTACGAACGGGTGGACGCACCGCCGCTCAGTCGACGCATTCCCTATGGACGCGCCTTGTGCCATCGAGACCAGACAATCTACGACAGCTACTATGTTGCCGAAGTCTCTCGTTACCAGACCGCCTTCCCCGAAGTACCGCCGGCGCAAGGCTTCTGGGAGCGCATCAAACAATTCTGGCCGCCGCAAAGGCCCGATTTTTCCAGCGAGTTCTTCCGTCCGCTACCCTATTGGGACTCACGTGTGACCGAAGACGCGGGCAGTGGTGCGTGGCTGACGGACGGGGCAAATCTGCGGGATGTGGCGGATGTCGTAACCTCGGCCTGGGCCGACCATGAAGGGCCCCTGCTTGCGGCTGGCCGCAGCCTGCAGAGCTACTATGAACACTTCGACAGAACCCGGTGGCGCGACGCCCGGCATTTCGACATCGACCGGTTTCTCATGGCCATACTTGCCGATGACCTTATTACGGCCAAGGAGATCGTGGCAGACACGTTCGAACGTGTACGGCATACACCGTCGTTGGAAGAAATGTACGCGAGTCTCTGGAAGCAAAAGGGACGGCTGGCAAGTTCAGTTGACTGGAGGCGCCTTCGCCAAACGCCCCAGGGCAAGGAGATGATCCGATTCGAGGCCGCAAGTCTGGCGGCCGCACCGATGTTCGAAGCACGCCGCGCACTACAGTGCTGCGAGAAGTTCGGTATCGAACTTGGGTCGAAACCGGAGATCGATTCCGCCTTCATTGAGGCGTACGAGAGAGGGAAACGTGCGTGGTACAGTGAATCTCGCTAGGCGTCGTGCATTCCATCTCCGTCATCCGGATCTGTCGAGCGACGCAATGATTCAGCTGCTGTGATCGCTGTCGCAAGAACAAGTTTTATAGAAATTCCTTTTTTTCGTTTGACGGCAGCTTCCTTGTAAAGCGAGTCCACTATCTCCATCACTTCGGCCTTTATATGATTCGGATAATTATATCTATCAAGCATTTCTCCGATTGCATTCTTATATATATCCTTAGGAACCAAGGTGACAGGCAGGTGCCAAACCTCAACTTCATTTATCGGAGGACTCTTTTTCTTTTTCGAATTTTTTGGAGGGTCCTTGGGTTTCACAGGATGAACGCCATCCAATGTGACAAGGTCATCTGTCTTTTTCTGATGTCCCCTTACCGTTGCACCGCCAGTTTTTATTTCCAAGGCCTTGGCAAATCCTGATTTTCGAGGCACCGTCTTTCGCAAGATGCCAAGAAACCTATACTCCACATCATCTTCAAGTATGAAATCGTGAATACGTGTTTTTCCATTGTGACCAGTAAAGTGCGTGTAAATTTCGCCATTCTCACCCTTTTTTGGGATCATGTTAGCGGATTCGGATATTTTGCGAACAAAATCCTGTCCGGCATCGCCGCTCGCTTTATTATACCGACGCTGAAGAGCTGTGCGTTCCGCGTCTTTCATTTTTCTCAATTGTGAATCTGTTCTTGATTTCTTGGCAAGGGAAATCTCATCGCCGCGTGTTGTAGACGATTGGCGAATCCTATCAAATCGGGCCAGATTGATCTTCGCGCGGACCGGTCTCGGCACCAGTTGTTCTGCGCTTCGCGTAAGCCGCCCGGCAAACTTTCCGACCTTCGCAAGCCTCCCAACAAATGGGATTACGCCAAGGATGGCCAGCGACAGCTCGCCCTGAATTCTGGCGGCCGCAACCGTGTCACCACTCTCCTGAGCCGCCCAGAGCTCCCTGGCCAGTTTTGCCGCTTCTACCGCCGACATGATCTCGCCGGTGATGGGGGCAAATTCCAGAAGGACCAAGGCCAGCTCGGCAAGTGCACCGCCGCCGCGGGTGGCCTCGGCGAGTTGCGCGGCCACCTTCTCGGCGGCGGCGGTCTCGCTCAGGCCTTGCTTTTCGTACTGCTCCTGCAGGACGGCGACATGATCGGCCAGCCGGGCCTTCACCGTAGGCGCGCTTCCGGCGCCGCTCTTCAGGCGCCGGGCGTGGCGCGCGGTGCGGCGGGCGAGTTCGTCGACGCCCAGTTCGCCGCTGTCGAGCTCTTCGCGGAGCGGCGTCGCGAAGTCGGGACGGTTCTCCCGCACCCAGTCCGCGAGTTCGCCGAGCGCCGCGCCGTCGCCGGCATCAACGCCGCGCGCCTCGGCGAGGTCGAGCAGTTCGACGATCTGCCGGCCGCTGAGATCCGAGGCGACCTGCTCCAGGGCGCGATGGAGTTCCTCGTCCGCCGCAGCCGCAACGTCCGCCTCGCCGCCCTGTGCCGGGCTCGCCGCGTCGCCGCGTTCCGCCGCTTCGGGCCGGGCGGCGTCTTCGTCTTCGCCGGCCGGTTCGGCCGCGTCCGTGTCGTCGTCAAGGCGGTCGTCGCCTGTGCCTGCGTCGAGCGTGTCATCGCCTGCTTCGCCATCGAAGCCGTAGAGCGCGTCCGTGCGCCGGGTCTCGGCCATGTGGGCGAGGCCGTGGGCGCGGAGGGTCTCCAGCATCTCAGCCTGGGTCTGCGGCTCGGCGTCCGGGTCGGCGGAAATCAGCAGCGGCCCGGTCGGGCCCGCGGGTCCTTCGGCCGCCGGCGCGGCCGGATTCTCCAGGTCGAAACCGAAGGCGCGGTCGAGGGCCGGCTGCAGCAGTTCGTCCAGCTTCGCCTGGGTCGGCCCGAATGGGTCCATCCGCCGGTCCGGCTTCAGCCCGAAGCGGCGCTGGAAGGCCCCGATGCCGAACTCGAAGTCATGATCGTCGGCCTTCGCCACCAGGCCGTCGGGCCGGCGCGCCTTCTCAGGGGGATAGTAGCCCAGCAGCCCCAGCGCCGCCTTGGCCGCCTTCACGTCCGCCTCGCGGTTGGCGCCGCCCTCGCCGACCGACAGATCGAGCGGCAGGTTGGCGCCCCGGCCCAGCAGGTCCCGCGCCGGCCGCTTCGCCCCGGCCGTCGCCTTCGCGTGTCGCGCCGCGTCGAGCGCCTGCGCCGTCGGGCCCGCCGGGCCCATCATGCCGTCCGGCGCCAGACCGGCCTTGCGCTGGAACGCCTTCAGCCCCTCGAACAGCCGCCGCTCGGCGACCGGCTGGAAGCCGAGATCCGGCCAGGGCCGGTA
>NZ_PIGG01000008.1 GCF_002924445.1 Minwuia thermotolerans | reverse complement strand
AACCAGTCGACCCATTCGAGGGTAGCGAACTCGACGGCCTCGAACGAGCGCCACGGCCCGCGCGGGTGAATGACCTCGGCCTTGTAGAGGCCGTTGATCGTCTCGGCGAGAGCGTTGTCGTAGGAATCACCGACACTGCCCACGGACGGCTCGACGCCGGCCTCGGCCAGCCGCTCGGTGTATTTGATCGAGACGTACTGGCTTCCTCTGTCGCTATGGTGGACGAGCCCGTTGCTCCGCACGGGCCGCCGCTCATGAAGAGCCTGTTCCAGCGCGTCGAGGACGAAGCCGGCATGGGCCGTGCGGCTGACACGCCAGCCCACGATACGCCGGGCAAAGGCGTCGATGACAAAGGCGGCATAGACGAAGCCCGCCCAGGTCGCCACGTAGGTGAAGTCGGAGACCCACAGCCTGTTCGGCGCCGGCGCCCGGAACTGGCGATTGACCCGGTCGAGCGGGCAAGGCGCCGCCTTGTCGCCACTCGTCGTTTTTATCCGCTTGCCGCGGATCGCCCCTTCCAGACCCATCTGGCGCATCAGCCGCGCTACCGTACAGCGGGCAACATCGAAGCCTTCACGCTTCAACTGCCGCCACAGCTTGCGCACGCCGTAGACCCGGAAGTTCTCCTCGTACACGCGCCGTATCTCGACCTTCAAGGCCTCATCCCGCTGCGCCCGAGCGGACAGCCGAGAAGGGTCGCGACGCCGGGCGACATGGTCACGGTAGGTGGACGGGGCGATCGGCAGCACCTTGCAGATCGGCTCGACCCCGTGAGCCTCCCGGTGATCGTCGATAAACGCGATCATCGCTTCAGTGGGCGGTCGAGCTCCGCCTGGGCAAAATAGGCGCTCGCCTTGCGCAGGATCTCATTGGCCTGCCTGAGCTCGCGAACCTCGCGCTCCAGCGTCCGTATCCGCTCGCGCTCGTCGGTCGTCGTACCAGCCCGCATGCCGCTGTCGCGCTCGGCCTGCCGGACCCAGCGCCGTAACGTCTCGCCCGTGCAGCCGATCTTCGCCGCGACCGAGTCGATCGCTGCCCATTGCGAGGCGTGCTCGCCCTGGTGATTCAAAACCAGACGGACCGCCCGCTCGCGAACCTCCGTCGGATACCGTGTCGATTGTGTTCCCATAACAGCTCCTTCTTCTCACAAGTCGGAGCCTCCGGGAAACTCGGCGCGGTTCAGACATCCACAGCCTCTTCGACGCCGGCTATGTAACTGTTACACCCGAGCTACGGTTTGAGGTCAGCAAGCGGATCCGGGAGGAGTTCGAGAACGGGCGCCACTACTACGAGCTGCATGGTTTGCCACTCGGGCGGCCGGCGGAACCGCGCTTTCAACCGGAACCCAGCGCGCTCGCTTGGCACAACGAGAAGGTGTTTCAAGGCTAACCACGAAAGCGATCCGTGTATATCGCAGTGATGAGTGAGCCGATCGAGTAGCGCGGTCATAATTTACGCATCGCCGAAGACGCTGGCCCCTTCTTCTCAGGAGTTGGAGCCTCCGGCAAATCCGATGGAGTGGATGCCCCCGCCCGGCGGCATCGTGATGTGCCAGAGTGGTTGTGTCAGCAGCCACATCGAAGGGAGGCATCCATGGGTGAAACTACCATCATCGGCGTCGATCTCGCCAAAAGAACGTTCCAACTCCATGGCGCTGCGGCGGACGGCTCGGTCGTGTTCCGCAAGAAGGTCTCGCGGGACCAGCTGCTGGAGTTCCTCGCGCGGCAGCCGCAATGCGTCGTCGCGATGGAGGCCTGCGCCAGCGCCCACCACTGGGGCCGCGAAATCATGGAACTCGGCCATGAGGTCCGGCTCATCCCGCCGATCTATGTCAAGCCGTACGTGAAGCGGCAGAAGAACGATGCTGCCGATGCGGAGGCGATCGCCGAGGCTGCGTCGCGACCGACGATGCGCTTCGTTGCGGTGAAGAGCGCTGAACAGCAGGGCAGCGGAATGCTCTTCCGCACCCGAGATCTCTGGGTACGCCAGCGCACCCAGACGATCAATGCGCTGCGCGGCCATCTTGCCGAGTTCGGCATTGTGGCGCCGGCGGGGCACGCCCGCACGGAGCGGCTCGCGCAGGCGGTGGAGGATGATGCGTCCGCCCTGCCCGAGACGGTGCGAACGCTGGCGCGGATGCTGCTGGAGCAGATTGGCGCACTGACCGAACGCATCGATGCGCTGGAAAAGGAGATTCGCCGGCGCGCGCCGAAAGACCCCGAATTGGCCCGGCTGATGACGATCCCCGGCGTCGGCGCTATCTGCGCGACGGCGGTGAAGGCGTTCTGTCCGTCCATGTCCCAATTCCGCAGCGGGCGCGACTTCGCTGCCTGGGTCGGACTCACCCCAAGACAGAATTCGACCGGCGGCAAGACACGGCTCGGGCGCACATCAAAGATGGGCCAGCGCGACGTCCGCAGGCTCCTCATCATCGGTGCCTCGGCCGTGGTGTGCTGGGCGGCGCGTAAGGGCGCCCGTCCGGGATCGTGGCTCGCGCGCATGATGGCGCGGAAGCCGCACATGCTGGTGGTCGTGGCCTTGGCCAACAAGATGGCCAGGACAATCTGGGCGCTGTCCACGCGGCAGGAAGAATACCGGGATCCGGCAATGGTGGCCTGATCGGTCATCAGCGGCCGGGACGCCGGGGGTGCAAGCAGGGCAATGAGAAGGTAAGGGCTGCAGTCGACGAGACGGGATCGCGCGAACCTGAACCGCGCCGGGCGCTTCGAGCGCGCAAATCCGATAGGGACGCGATCCGCATATCTCCATACAGGCCAGCGGCGCATGACGGCCGCATCAACAGGCCGGACACACGACCGCACCTCACTGCACGAACCTCACCCGATTCAGATTCCGCTTGCTTCCCAGGGGGCATCCACACACGGGGCGGTTCAGAGCCCGAAGGCCCGCTTTTCGCTCGACCGAAATTGTTTAGCAAGTTTTTGCATCTCTGCCAACCTTTTGATTTACCGAGGATAAGTCGGCTGGGAGGTCAGAAACCTAGCCTTGGTGAACGAAAAATGAACATCGGACCCCTTGTGCTGGGCGCCGTCAGTGCCAATATATGTGGTATGGTGCCGAATTGGCGGCAACCAGTTTCGTGTTTATACTGTCAAGGCCAAATTCGAGGTCTGAGCAGATTGCGAGTTCCACCATATGGGCTCCCTTCGCCAGCCACGCGGGCGGCTTTGCGGCAGTTCGGCAATACCAGATTGCCAGTTGCCTCGCAGTATACACGAGCACGTCGATGACGAAGCGCACACCGCAGAACGGCGGGGGCGGAGGTGTTAAGGGCTAGTGCGTTGGCCCGATGCTCCGTCCCCACTCGCGGGGGCGAATTGGATAGCGACTACGACTTCCCGCTGGGGGACCAGAAACACTATCCACACTTTGATGCGCCGATCTCTCGTCGCAAGATACGGCAGATGCTGCGCGACTTTGAGGCCGGGCCAGACCGGGCCTTCTACCCGTTCTTCCGGTATGAGCAGTCGTGGCAACCCTACCGGCTGGACGGTGAACCCAAGCCAGAGCGCAAGACACGTGAGATACGCTACGGGGCCCGGCGTGATGCCTACATCTTCGCATTCTACCGACGCAAGCTGGCCCGACTCTATGAAGCGCGCCTTGCTGAGCTTGGGATCGCAGGCTGCCCGATTGCCTACCGGCAGGTGAGGAACGGCAACGGCGGCGGCAAGTGTAACATCGACTTCGCCAAGGACGCCTTCGATGAGATTGACCGCCTCGGGGACTGCGTGGCCGTCGCACTGGACATTCGCAAATACTTTGAGCGGCTCGACCACGGGCGCATAAAGCGCGTCTGGTGCGATCTGTTGGGCGTCGAAGAGCTACCAGATGACCACTATGCGGTGTACCGCAACATCACCCGCTACCGCACCGTTGACCAGCGGGAGGTCTTCCGCCGCCTCGGCTTCTTTGGGCCCAAGTTCGTGAACGGGCAATGGATCGAAGGTTTCCTGCGCCCATACCGCGACGTGCCGAAGAAGCTGTGCTCCCGGCAAGAGTTTGAAGAGAAGATTTGCGGCAAGGGACCTGGCGCGGCCCCGTCGCTTGTCGTCGTGAACCCGAACGAATATGGCATCCCACAGGGCGCACCGATCTCTGACCTGATCGCCAACTTTTACCTAATGGAGTTCGACACCGTGATGGCTGCCTACGCCCGCGAGCGCCGAGGCACCTATATGCGGTACTCGGACGACATCCTAATGATCCTGCCCGGCGGTCGCAGTGAGGCAGATGCGGCCATCGCCTTCGCCGTTGATGAGATGCGCCGCCACGGGCCAAAGCTTGAAATAAAAGAGCAAAAGACCTGCGTTGCGCTATTCCGGCAGGCAGGCGACCGGCTCGACTTTGAGCACATCCCACAAAATCCTGACGAGCCCAACAAGAACGGCTTCGAGTACCTTGGCTTTCGCTATGATGGGCGGCGCGTCTATGTCCGCGACAGCACCATATCGGGCTTCTACCGGAAAGTGGCGACTGCGGCGAACAGTGAGGCCGCAAAGCTGGTAGCTGCAAACCCGACGCGCGGCGCGGCTGAGTTGATCGGTGCGTTTGACTTCTCGCTCTTCTCGCAGCGATTTGCGCGGGTGAAGAGGACGAAGCTGACCGACGACTACCGCAGTTGGACCTTCTATACCTACCTGAAACGCGCATCGCGCACGTTCGGGTTGAAGGGTGACCGAATCCTGCGTCAGGCTAGCGGGTTCCCAGAATTTGTCCGCAGCCGGGTAGAGGAGGCGATAACTTCGCGCGTGGCAAAGCGGCCTGAGCCCAAGACCGAAAAAGCCGTGTAGAGCCTTACGCGCGCCTTACTTTTCCGCCTTGCGCGAGAATTTTCGGGAATAAAAAGCCCTCTAAGACATTGACCTTAAAAGGCTTATTTTGGCTCCGGCGGTAGGGATCGAACCTACGACCAATTGATTGACAGTCAGCTTTATCGGATTGCATTGGACTTCGTGCGGCAAGGAAGCATGCATGCTGTCGGGCCAGGCGGCACCGAGGTGTGCGCAGCCGGTCCCGGCCCGGCCTCCGCATCGCGGTCCGGGCTTCTCCTGGTGACAGCGCCGGCATCGTGCCGGCGCGGAACGAAGCCACGGAGACCGACCATGACCAGGCTCAATGACAGGCATATCGCCATCCTCGCCAACGCCGCCAACCGTACCGACGGCTGCGTGCTGCCGCTGCCGAAAGACATGCGACTGAAGGGCGGTGCGCTTACCGCCGTGCTGCGGTCCCTCGGCCGCCGCGGCTTTGTTCAGTGCTCAGCGAACGATGTGTGGACCATTACCGAGGCCGGCCGTGCAGCGGTCGTGCAAGAGGACGAGGCCGAGATCAATGAGAGCGAAGACGAGAACCCGGCGCCGCAGGTGGCGACCGCGGACCCGAATGCAGGAGACAATCATGACACCCCGAAGCCGCTCTTCCGTCCCGGCACGCGGCAGGCGCAGCTCCTCGACCTGCTGCAGCGGGATGAGGGCGCCGACATCGAAGAGATGGTGCAGTTCACCGGCTGGCAGCCGCACAGCGTCCGGGCGGTGCTGACCGGCTTCCGC
>NZ_PIGG01000007.1:8849-10336 GCF_002924445.1 Minwuia thermotolerans | reverse complement strand
GCTGGCCGAGCGATGTCGTCGGCGGCAGGCTGAACGCGCCGGACGCCATATTGAGACGATCGGCGAGCGTCTGGCCGCTGATCTTGCGGCCTTCAAGCCATTGCCGGCCACACCGCTCGAGCCCTGCGAGAAGCGGGCGGCCCGGGTCTCGTCGACATCGCTGGTCCGGTATCGCGGCAACGACTACTCGGTGCCGACAAGCTTCGGCTTCCGGGACGTTGTGGTGAAGGGCTTCGTCGACGAAGTGGTGATCCTGTGCGCCGGCGAGGAGATCGCCCGACACAGGCGCGACTACGGCACCGGCGCCTTCGTCTTTGATCCGCTCCATTACCTGCTGCTGATCGAGACGAAGCCGAACGCCCTCGACCAGGCCGCGCCGCTGCAGGGCTGGGCGTTACCGGAAGTCTTCCAGCATCTGCGCCATCTCCTTGAGGCGCGCATGGGTAACCGCGGCAAGCGTGAGTTCATCCAGGTCCTGCGGCTGATGGAGACGATCGCCATGCCGATTGTCGCGGAGGCGGCGACCGAGGCGATCCGTCTTGGTGCCATCGGCTTCGATGCCATCAAGCTGATTGCGCTGGCCCGTGTCGAACGACGCCCGCCGCGGCTCGATCTGTCGGCCTACCCGCATCTGCCGAAGATGGACGTCAGGACGACGGCCGCCGCCGACTACGCCGTTCTCATTCCCGGGAGGGCGGCATGAACGGCAAATCGGCTCCCGGGAAGATGCCGACGGGAACGACCGGCGACACGCCGCAGGTTCTGCTCGCTCACCACCTCAAGCAATTGAAGCTGCCGACGGTGCTCAGGGAATACGACAAGGTGGCTCGGGAATGCGCCCGCGACGGCGTCGATCATCCCCGCTATCTGCTTCGCCTCGTCGAGCTCGAGCTGATCGACCGGGAACGGCGCATGGTCGAACGGCGGATCAAGGCGGCGCGGTTCCCGGCGGTCAAAAGCTTCGACACCTTCGACTTCACGGCGATCCCCGGCCTCAACAAGATGCTGGTGCTGGAACTTGCCCGCTGCGAGTTTGTCCTGCGCCGGGAGAACGTCATCGCACTTGGCAACTCGGGCACCGGAAAGACGCATGTGGCGCTGGCTCTCGGGCTGGCCGCCTGCCAGAAGGGCTTCACCGTCACCTTCACGACCGCCGCCTCCCTCGTCCACCAGCTCATGGAAGCCCGCGACGAGCGACGTCTTCTGAAGCTGCAGCGCGACCTCCAGGCCGTCAAGCTCCTGATCGTCGACGAACTCGGCTACATTCCGCTGTCGCCGACGGGTGCCGAGCTTCTGTTCGAGGTCTTCTCCCAGAGATACGAGCGTGGATCGACGATCGTCACCTCGAACCTGCCGTTCGAGGACTGGACGAGCGTCCTCGGCTCGGAGCGGCTCACCGGCGCGCTGCTCGATCGCCTGACACACCACGTTCATATCCTGACGATGAACGGCGACAGCTACCGGCTGAAGCAGTCGTCCGGTCGTCG
>NZ_PIGG01000007.1:5811-8799 GCF_002924445.1 Minwuia thermotolerans | reverse complement strand
GCGGAGCCAATCCGGGCCACCAGCGAGACCGTCGATCCCGAAACCGGCGAGATCTCCGCCTCCTGATCCCGAAAGCAATTTGCAGACACACGAGGGGGCCCGATCGGGCCCCCTCGTGTGTCACGCTTGCCGATGAGTGGCCTGCTTTTACTCCGCCCAACTGGCCTGGAATTGCTCCGCCGTTGACGGTTCGGCTCTGGAACCCCGGAACCTACTGGCCCGGGGCCCACGAGGCGCCCGAACAACCCTGACGCGTCGCCGCGCCGCCTTGACAATTGCCGTCCCAGGGCAAATAGTACGCTAACGTACTAAATTGGTCTGGGGAGGTCCGTGATGCGCCGCGACCGGCAACTCGATTTGATGCGCCGTCTGATGAAGCACCTCGACGAGGGCTCGACGGCGATGAAGGAGCGGATGTTCCGCAACCCGATGTCGGCCTATGCCGATCCGGACCGCCACAAGCGCGAGCGCCAGGTGTTCTTCCGCGACCGCCCCGTCCTGCTGGGACTGACCGGCCGCATCCCCAATCCCGGCGACTACGTCACCGACAACGTCGACGGCGTGCCGCTGATCCTGGTCCGCGACAAGGAGGGCGTCGCCCGCTGCTTCGTGAACGTCTGCCGCCATCGCGGCGCGCGGCTGGTCGAGGGCGAGGGCTGCGGGCTGAAGATGTTCTCCTGCCCCTATCACGCCTGGACCTACACCCTGGAAGGCCGGCTGAAAGGCATTCCCGACGCGCGGAGCTTCGACGAGGTGGACAAGGCCGAGCATGGGCTGATCGACGTGCCCGTCCGCGAGTCCCATGGCCTGATCTGGGCCGGGCCGATCAACCGCGACGCGCCGGTCCCGGACAAGGATCCGCTGGGTCCGCTGGAGGGCGAGATCGATGAGTGGGGTTTCGAGAGCTACGTCTTCTACGACAACGTCCGAATGGTCAGGCCGATGAACTGGAAGTTCGTGCTGGACACCTTCATGGAAGGCTATCACATCTCGACGCTGCACAAGAACACGATCGACCCGATCATCCACACCAACCTGTCGACCTTCGACGCCTATGACGACCACCACCGCATGGTGGTCGCGCGCAAGACCTTCGACGAACTGCGCGGGAGGCCGGAGGACCAGGTCGAACTGATCCCTTACGCTGGCATCATCTACAGCCTGTTCCCCCAAGCCTTGATGATCGTCCAGGGCGCGGCGAACGTGGAAATCTGGCGGGTCTCGCCGACAGGCGACAATCCGGGCGAATGCCAGATCGAGATGAGCGCCTACATTCCCGAAGCGCCGAAGTCGGAGAAGGCGGACAATTTCTGGCGCAAGAATTTCGACCTCGCGATCAGGACAGTGGAATCGGAGGATTTCACCCTCGGCGCGACCATTCAGGAGAATGCCGCCGCGCGCCTTCAGAAGGAAGTCATCTACGGCAGGAACGAACCGTCGCTGACCCACTACCACTCCGGCATCCGCCGCCACCTGGGTCTGAACAGCCTGCCCGGCATGGAGGACTGAAACCAGTATGCGTCACGAAGATCAGGTCCAGATGGTCCGGCGTGTCATGCGGCACGTCGAGGAAGGTACCACCTCCTACGCCCCGAAGATCCACCGCAACCCGATCTCCACCTATACCGACCCGGAGCGGTTCAGGCGCGAGCAGGAGACCGTGTTCCGCAACTGGCCGGTCCTGATCGGCATGAGCAACCTGGTGGCGGAGCCCGGCGACTACGTGACCGAAGACATCGCCGGCATCCCGGCGATCATCGTCCGCGACCGCGAGGGCAAGGTGCGCGCCTTCAGGAATGTCTGCCGCCATCGCGGCGCGCGCCTCGTCGAGGGCGAGGGGTGCGGTCTGAAGATGTTCTCTTGCCCCTATCATGCCTGGACCTACACGCTGGACGGCCGGCTGAAGGGCATCCCGGACGCGAAGAGCTTCGACGAAGTCGACAAGGCCGAGCAAGGCCTGTTCGAGATGCACGCGGTCGAGAAGTACGGCCTGATCTTCGTCCAGCCCGAGGGCGCGATGGACATCGACGAGGCCCTGGGCGGCATGCAGCGGGACATGGAAAGCTACGGCTTCGAAAATTTCCAACCCTACCGTCACCTGACCATCCGGCGGAAGTTCAACTGGAAGCTCAGCCCCGAGACCTTCATGGAGGGCTACCATCTGCAGTACCTGCACGGGCAGACGGTGGGGCCGATCTTCTTCTCCAACCTGATGGCCTTCGACGAGTTCGGGCGAAACTCGCGCCTGATCGTGCCGCGGCGGCGGATCATGGAGCTGAAAGACAAGCCCGAGGACGACTGGAAGCTGATCCCGGAAACGGCGATCGTCTATAACTTCTTCCCGAACGTGACCTTCATCATGCAGGCCGGCCATGTCGAGATGTGGCGCTCCTACCCCGACGGAGCGCCCGACCGGGCCCGCGTCGAGGTTTCGGTCTACACGCCGCAGAAGGTCGAGACCGAGAAGGCGAAGGCCTTCTACGACAAGAACATCGACCTCGCCATCGCCACGGTCGACGAGGAGGACTACCCGCTCAGCGAGGGCATCCAGGCCGGTCACAACGCGGCGATGCAGGATCACGTGACGTACGGCAAGAACGAGCCGGCTCTGATCCACTACTGCACGACGATCGACGCCGCGATCGCCTGACTCGTCGCGGTCGACGGGCCGGGGCGGGGCCGGTTAGGCTTCGTGAATGAATAGCGAGAAATGTGGATCAGCGTGGAATAAGGCCCCCGTAGCGGGGTACTCGGCGTCCAAAACTGGGTCTGGCGCAAAGTTCGTGCAGGTGAGCGGGATTCCCGACCTTTGAAGCGCCGTATACGGTAGAGTAAAGGGAGGACTCTACCAGATGTTGCATAAATCCAGCTTGTTGAAGCTGATCCCGCCGGGCTTGGTGGCGAACCGGTGGGCGGTCGACGGTGACGAGCTGATCGTGAATGCCGTCGGTGCCGGAGGTGACGCCGCATGTCCTGACTGCGGGGTTG
>NZ_PIGG01000007.1:0-5761 GCF_002924445.1 Minwuia thermotolerans | reverse complement strand
CTTGCCGATGAGTGGCCTGCTTTTACTCCGCCCAACTGGCCTGGAATTGCTCCGCCGTTGACAGTACCAGCGGCGGCTGCTCGCCGCTTCAGAGAACGACACCGCCTATTTCGAGAACCTCTTCAATGTCGGCTGGCCGGACGCGCCACACCGGGTCCTGCGCAACAGCACGGTCGATGCCTGGGAGCAAGCCGGTCGCCCACCATCAGGCAGCCGCCCGGGAGAAGGCGAGACCGTCGCCCGTGCGCCGTCGAGAGGCGACATCCCGCGCTACGGGGCTTATACGCCCGGCCACGACGCCGAAGGCGACATCGAAGCACTATCGATGTGGGCCGGGCAGTCGGTCGGCCTGACGGGCCGGGTGCAACCGGCCGCGGAGATTATCAGAGAAATATCCGAGGATGCGCGCAGAATCCTGCAGGGTTTTGCGGGGTAGGGCAGCCTGCTTGGGAGTAGCAGGTCGTTTCGAGCGTTCATGTCCATCGAGGAAGTGCCGACGGACAATGATGCAACCGGCTGGCCGGGCTCGGTGCTGTGCGATCTGGTGGGTAATCAGCACTCCCCAGCATCCCACACCTCAACCTCCTTGATGGGTGGCCAGCAAAAATCTACCGTGCGCCCAGATGTTCATTGGGGAGGAGACATCATGGCCCACGGCATGAAATCCGTGCTGGCAGCTGGCGCAATCGCGCTTGGCTCGGTTGCCTTCAACTCGGCCACACAGGCGGAAGAATTACGCATCGCTATCGGCTTGACCGGCGACAATGGTCTCGTGCGCGGCATGTACCGCTTCGCAGACGAGATCGAGACGCGCACCGACGGCCGCTATACCGGCAAGGTATTTGAGCTGTCGCTGCTGAACTTCGCCGAATCGATGACCGGCGTGCGCGACGGCATCGCCGATGTCGGCTATGTGGTGCCTGCCTATCACAGGGGCGAGTTTCCATACTTCAACATGCTGGTCGATTTCGCGACGGCAGGCGTCAATCCGGTCGCCATCGCTGGCGCGGCCAACGAGTATCTCGTCAACTGCGTCAAGTGCATGGACGAATATAAAGCTCAGAACCAAGTGTTCTTGGGCACATCGGTTATCGGGCCGTACTACATGATGTCGGTCGACAAGCTCACCAGTTTGAGCGACTTCCAGGGTAAGAAAATTCGGGGCTTCGGGCCCTTCGGCCGCTGGGTCGAGGCAATGGGCGCGACCGCCGTCGTCATCGGCGCCAACGATATTTACGAGGCAATCAGCCAGGGGCAGCTGGACGGCAACACCCATACGGTGGACGTGCTCAAGAGTCTGTCCATCGGCGAAGTCACCGACTATGTGCTGGATGCGCCGATCGGCGTCTATATCGGAAACAGCATGTTCAACCTGAACCGGGACGTCTGGAACGACCTTACCGAGGAGGACAAGAAGGCCTTCGTGATGGCCGGCGGCGCGGCCATAGCCTGGACCACCGCGCAGTACTGGAACGAGAACCAGGCGTTGCTCGAAGATCCGGGCCAAATGGGCGTCGAGGTGGTGCAACCCGAAGCCGATGTGCAGCAGGCGACGCAGACGTTCCGCGAGGGCGATCTCGCGACGGTGGCCACGCTGAACAAGGAGAAGTTCGGTATCGAGGATGCCGACGAGCAGCTTGCCCTGATCAACGGCTTGGTCGAGAAGTGGGTCAAGCTGACCACAGATATAGACGTCAACGACAAGGCGGCGGTGATCGACCTGTTCGCGAAAGAAATCTTCAGCAAGGTAGATCCCACGGAGCTTTGATCTCTTCACGCTCCGGGAAGGACTGAACCATGCACGCGCTGGGACGTCTGCTGGCGTGGATCGTCGCCGCCTCGACGATGGTCGGGGCGGCGGCAGTCATACTGATGATGCTGCAGATCGTGGCGGACGTATTGCTGAAAAATCTTATCAACGCGCCGATACCGGCCACCTCGCTCATCGTCTCACACTACTACATGGTGATCGTGGCCTATCTGCCGGTCGCGCTGTCAGAGAAGCTGAACAGCCATATTTCGGTCGAAATAGTCTTCCGGCATTTCTCCGAGCGATGGCAGAAGTTCGTGATCGGGATAGTCTGGCTGGTGTCAGCGTTGGTGGCCGGCGGTATCGCCCACCGTCTCTGGTTCGAGGCGTTGAAGAAGCTCGCTGTCGAGGCCAACGTACTGGAATCCGGTCTGAAGATCTTCATCTGGCCAAGCTATTTCGTGCTGCCACTCGGGTTCGGGCTGTTTGCGCTCGTGCTGCTCTACCGCTTCGCCTGCAGCGTGACGGGCCTGGCCAGCGGTCTGGGCGAGACGCCCGTCGATGCTGAGAGCAAGCAACTGCCAGCGTCACACGAACCCACCTAGGACGGTTCGCGGATGGAAAACGAAATCATCGGCCTGATCGGCCTGGGTGTACTCGTCGTCATGCTGATCCTGCGCTTACCCATTGGTATTGCGCTGATTCTGGTCAGCTTCGGCGGCATCTACGTGTTGATCGGCGGACGTCCTGCCTGGGGCATCCTCTCGGCTGTTCCCTACGACTTCGCGGCCAAATGGACGCTTTCATCGGTGCCCATGTTCCTGCTCATGGGCTTTGTCTCCTATCATGCAGGTCTCACCAAGAGCCTCTTCGACGCCTGCCGGAGTTGGATGGCACGCGTGCCAGGCGGGCTCGCCATCGCCTCTGTGGTCGGATCGGCCGGCTTCGCGGCCGTGACCGGATCGTCGGTCGCGTGCGCCGCTGCCATGGGCCGGATCGCCGTGCCAGAGATGATCGCGAAACGTTATGACGCGGCACTCGCCACTGGGACCATTGCTGCAGCCGGTACGCTGGGCGCGCTGATCCCACCGTCGATCCTGCTCATCCTATTCGGTGTGTTTGCCGAGGTGCCGATCGGCAAGCTCTTTATCGGCGGTGTCGGCGCCGGGCTGCTGACTGCATTTGCCTATGTGATGGTTATCTATGTGCGCACCAAACTGAACCCTTCATTGGCGCCGGCGCTGGATGCGCCACCGCCGATGAAAGAGCGATTGGCGCACCTGGCCGAAACCTGGCCGATCATCGCCATCCTGGTGGTCGTCATCGGTGGCATTTTCGTTGGTTTCTTCACGGCGACCGAAGCCGGCGCGATCGGCGCCTTCGCCGCAATCGTGATCTCGATGTTGAAGCGATCCCTGACGCGTGAAGCGTTCTGGAATGCAATCATTGAGACACTGACAACGACCGGAGCTCTTTTCCTGATCGCCGTCGGCGCGAACCTGCTGACCCGTTTTCTGGCATTGTCCGGCAGCGGGGAACTGATCGCTTCATCGATACTGGGACTCGAAGCCGACCCGCTCCTGCTGATCCTTGGCATCTCCATGCTCTATCTGCTGCTGGGAATGTTCCTTGATCCACTGGGGGCAATGCTTCTGACCCTGCCGGTGGTGCTGCCGGTGCTGGAGCGCAGCCATGTCGACCTGATCTGGTTTGGCGTCTACCTGGTGAAATTTCTGGAGATCGGGATGATCACGCCGCCGATCGGCCTCAACGTCTTCGTTATCAAGGGGGTAGTCGGCAATCTCGCCAGCCTTACGACGATCTTCCGCGGTATCATGTGGTTCCTGATGGCCGACGCCGTCGTGGTCACCCTGCTGATCGCCTTCCCCGGCATCATCACCTATCTGCCCGCCATGATGCAGTAGCTCAATGGAGGAGAACGTCATGACTGACGCCACTATCGATCCCCGCATGGCCCCGGCCGAGGTCTGCGTCACCCGCTCGCTGATCGACCGTCATGCCTCCGCTACGCCCGATAAGGTCTACGCCATCTTCCAGGACGGCACCGAATGGACCTATGCCGGCATGCAGGATCTGGTGCGACAGACCGCGCTGGGACTGCAGAAGCTGGGGGTCAAGCAAGGCGACCATGTCGTGAGCTGGCTGCCGAACGGGCCGGACGCGCTGTGCGTCTGGTTCGCCATCAACTATCTCGGTGCCGTCTATGTGCCGATCAATACGTCCTATCGGGGTGGCATCCTGGCCCATGTCGTGGACAACTCCGACGCGGACCTCATCGTCGCCCATGCCGGACTGGCGCCGCGCCTGGCCGACATCGATCGGGCGAAGCTGACGAAGATGGTAGTTCTGGGCGGCGAAGTGGCACCCTGCGCCGACCTGGAGGTGCATGGCGCTGACGCGCTGGCCCCCGCGGAAGGTGATCTCCAGCCGTTGGAACGCGAGATCATGCCCTGGGACACCCAATCGATCATCTACACCTCCGGCACGACCGGTCCGTCCAAGGGCGTTCTGTCGTCCTATCTGCACGCCTACACCACGGGCGCGGTCTATTCGAACCTGCCTGGCGAGGACGGCGAGCCGCTTATAACCTCCGACGACCGCTACCTGCTCAGCCTGCCTTTGTTCCATGTTGGCGGAACGCTGCCGGCGCACATCATGCTGGCGATGGGCGGCTCGATCTCCATTGTCGACGCTTTCAATACTCAGACCTTCTGGAAGACGGTGAAAGAGACTCGAGTCACCTTCGCCATCCTGCTTGGCGTGATGGCACAATTTCTCGCCAAGCAAGAGCCCGTCCCCGAGGAAAAAGACAACCCGCTTCGGACGGTCATGCTGGTGCCGTTCGATTTCGATCCGACCGAGTTCCGCGCCCGCTTCGACGTCCAGACGATAACGCTGTTCAACATGACCGAGATCTCGTGCCCGCTGATATCGCCGCTCAACCCGACGCTGCTGCACAGCGCGGGCACGCCCCGTGCGGGCGTCGAGTGCCGGGTCGTCGATGAGAACGATTGCGAGGTGCCGGTGGGCGAGGTGGGCGAACTGATCGTCCGAGCCGATTGCCCGTGGACCATGAACCACGGCTACTACAAGAACAAGTCAGCGACGGCTAGGGCTTGGCGCAATGGCTGGTTTCATACCGGCGACGGCTTCCGCAAGGACGCCGAAGGCAACTTCTACTTCGTCGATCGCATGAAGGATGCCATTCGCCGGCGCGGCGAGAACATTTCTTCCTTCGAGGTGGAAACCGAGGTGTTGGCTCACCCATCGGTCCAGGAATGTGCTGCAGTCGCCGTGAAGAGTGACGTCAGCGAGGACGAGGTGATGGTCGTTGTCGCGCCGGCGCCGGACAAGACAGTCGATCCAAAGGAGCTGGTCGAGTTCCTGATCCCGCGCATGGCGCATTTTATGGTGCCCCGGTATGTGAGAATTGTTGACGCGCTACCCAAGACACCGACTGAGAAGGTGCAGAAGGTGAAACTGCGCGAAGAGGGCGTCACCGAAGATACCTGGGACCGTGACCGCGCCGGCGTGAAGGTTAGTCGCGAAAAGCTGAATGCCTGATTTGGACTTTGTCATGTGTGGACGTATATGGACCCCGCCTGATTGCAACGATTTGGTTGGCTCTGGATCGGAGATCGCAATTGCGGACGTATATCCGGCTTCGTTGAGCGGCCCGAACATTCGTCGCCGCGAGCCCCGATGGATTTCCGCGTGCTTCCTCCTCAATGCCCCCGAGACATCGGCCCCTGCCGTGCCGGTCCACACATCAGGTTCTGGAAGCGATGGGAGCGACCCTTTCACCATCCCCAGCCAGGTTGCTGCAATATTCCGTCGATGGCCTTCCGCTTATGGCTGAAGCGCCGCCGGTTCAGCCTGCGACCGCGGCTCGTAGCGGTCGATATTCGGCATCATGCGCCAGGACCGACCAGACGATCCGGGCGTTCTTGTTGGCGAGCGCAACAGCGACGACATTCGGGTGCCGCCGTT
>NZ_PIGG01000006.1 GCF_002924445.1 Minwuia thermotolerans | reverse complement strand
CGGCCATAGGCCGTGCGGCCCATGGATTCGGCGAAGATGGTGTAGGCGCGGTCGTCCTTCGGCTCCACAATGACGTCGAAGGTCTCGGCCACCGCGATGCGGAACTCGTCGACGACGACCGGCTGCACCTCGTTGCCGTCGGCCTGCACCACTGTCATCTCCAGGCCGGGAATGCGGATGTCGAAATAGGTCATCGCCGAGGAGTTGATGAAGCGGAGCCGAACCCGTTCGCCGGGCGAGAACAGGCCTGTCCAGTTCTGCGCCGGTCCCTTGCCGTTGATCAGCGGCGTGAAGCCCTGCAGATCCTCGATGTCCGTCGGCATCATCCGCATGTCGCCCCAGGCCTTGCGGTCGCTCAGGGCCGCACCGAAGCCCTTGTCCTCGGCATCGCCCAGGAAGTCGAACAGCGTCCGCTGTTTCCGGTTGTAGTAGTCCGGCATCATCTTGAGATTGCGCATGATGCGGTTGCCCGAATGGGGGTGCGCATCGGCGAGCTGGACGACGTACTCCCGGTCCCAGGCGTAGGGCTCGGGCTCCTTCGGCTCGATGACGATGGCGCCGTAGGCGCCGTCAGGTTCCTGGAAGCCCGTGTGGCTGTGGAACCAGTAGGTGCCACTCTGCACGATGGGAAAGCGATAGGTGAAAGTCTCGCCGGCCGGAATGCCGGGATAGCTGATACCCGGCACGCCGTCCTGCTGGTAGGGCAGGATCAGCCCGTGCCAGTGGATCGAGGTGCTTTCGGTGAGGTTGTTGGTGACTCTGATGGTCACGTCCTCGCCCTCCCTGAACCGGAGGACAGGCCCGGGGCTGGCCCCGTTGAAACCGACACCCGTGCGGGTGAAATCTCCGGTGTCGATCCCGACCCGGTCGACGGTGATCTCGTACTCGCCCGCCGAGACGGCGCCGGCGCCGGCGCCCAGGACGAGCGTTGCCGCGGCGAGCGCGATTGCGAAATTGCGCATGTGTTGTGTTCCCTGTTTCGGATGAAGAGCGATCATTGGTGCAGCCGGATCGGGCCCTTCATGCCGGATTCGTAATGCCCGGGTACATTGCAGGCGAATTCCAGTTCGGCGTCCGTGTCGAAGGTCCAGACGACCTCACCGCTCTCGCCCGGCTCCAGCAGGATGCTGTTGGCGTGATCGTGGCGCATGCCGTGCTCGCCCATCTTGTCGTGATGGATCCTGTCCGCGCCCAGCACGCCCTTCTGCATCATCTCCATCATCTCGGCCTGATGGGACGAATGCATGGCCGCGGTGGCGATGTTGAACTCGTGAACCAGTTCGCCCTTGTTGGTGACCACGAAGCGGACTGTCTGGCCCTCCTCGATCGTCAGCTTCTCCGGCTCGAAACTGTTGTCGAGCATCGTGATCTCGACCGTGCGGTCGGCATTCGCCGGGTCGCCGGCGTGGCCGATCGAGCGGCGTTCACCTTTGCCATGCTCGCCGTGACCGTGGCCGCCTTCGGCCTTCTCTTGCTTGTGGCCGTGCCCCCCGTCGTGGTTTCCGGCGGCCAGTGCGGGATGGCTCGCGGCGATTCCCAGTGCGGCGCCGGCCGCAACGGCGATGAAACGCAGATTCCTGATGGTAGTCATGAGACAGTTCTCCTGAACGGGCGCACGCGTGGTCTCGCGGACGCCGGAAAGTCATGGCCGCCGGATACCGGCGGACGGTGATCGGTTCAGGAGATGCGTTTCGGAGGTGGCGGAACGGGCCGCAGTTCGCGACCGTCGAAAACGGCCACCGGTCCGGGCTGGCAGGTGTCCCCGCGCCAGGCGTGCGAGGGAGCCGGTGACGCCAGAGCCATGCTGGCGCAATGGCCGTGATCACAGGCCAAGACTAGCGAACAGGGCAGTTCACCGTGATCTATGGCCATGTGATCATTCGGCGCCGAGGCGACGCCGCCGGCATCGTGGCCCGCGTGAGCGGCGAATGCCGTTTCCACGCCGCCGAACGCCAGTGGCGCGAGCAGCAGACAGAGCACGGCCGCAGCGACGTAACGACGAATATTTCGCCACCAGCGCATCATCGGGGAAGCGAACCCCGCACGGCTCGGGCAATCAAGTCAAACGGATGTGAACGATAACACACGGCTAATTCATCCCGTTGGCACACTGTAAAACACTAACGACATAAACGGAATTCACACCTTCCTCCTGATGGAAGGTCAAGGTCATTGTTAGACGTTCCCGCTGTTCTCGCGTCGTTTCGTCCGGACGGCGTTGGCATTTGGCAGGGCGCCACCTAGCTGTAACTGCAACAACCAATAACGAGGGAAGCCGATGGAAACCCTCCTTGGGCCTGCCGTGCTGGTCGCCGTGGCGGTGGGTCTGGCGCTGGCGCTGCAGAAGGTCGGAGGCCGGGCGGGGCTGACCGACCCCGGCCGCGCGCCGTGGCTTGGGGGCGGCACGCCCGAGACGCATGCCTGGCAGCGCTTCCATGTCCGCTACTACCCCATGACGCTGCTCTTC
>NZ_PIGG01000005.1 GCF_002924445.1 Minwuia thermotolerans | reverse complement strand
CCGGTCGGCATCGGAAAGCGGGACAAGCGTCAGGACATTCGGCACTGGATCCGGCTCCAACATGGCGCCCATCGTGGGCAGCCCCTCCGATCTTCATTGCATTCGCTGAGGCCGTGAACCCACTATGGCGAGACTCAGCCAACCGACATGGTCAGAGCAAGTTCGGGACTGCTGGAAATGAGCCATCCGGGAGGCTGACCCCGCTGGCGTGAAGACGCCCGATATCATGCCGCGCTCGCCGCAGGAGAACGTCCTTTATGGAATATTGGCGCGAAACTTCGCCTGTTTTCAACGCCACGGCTTCTTGCATTGTTTGTCTCCTCATCAGAGAAACTGCCTTATCTCCAATCGAAGCCCGGTCGTGGCAGCACGTCGGAAGCGGCCGCTGGATCGCCGGTATTTGAGACAGGTGCTCCGGCTCTGGATCCACAGCCAGGCAAGCGACTGCCGTCTGATCTCTAGAGAACAACGTATCGTGATGGATCCATTTTTCCTTGGATCAAAGCCTCCGAAAACCCGGCGCCGCCCACTTCGAGATATGCTAACAAAAATATTCGAATTGAATTCTTGTCAAAATCAACTTTATGAAATCAACTGATTGTCAAGTATTGCAGCTTCCGGTACGCCAGACTCAATAAGTTGGGACAACACACGCCTGATCGCGATCTTTTGGTCCAAATCAAGGGCCACGCCTACGCTGAAAGCTTGAAATTCGAGCAATTTTACGAAACGCGCACCATAGCCGAGCGAGCTCCAAAATTTCGTGTCGCTGGCATGTGCGGTGACGAACTCAGTTGAAACACGCAGCGTAAACTCGAGGTGTTCATGTCGCGTGGAAACCTCCAGCAGATTCAGCGTGAACTCTGCCAACATTGGCGTTGGCGCATCCGCTACGCACTGCGACAGTACGCTTAGAAAACTCGCAATTTGGTCAATCGCGGCGCCGCGCAAGTAACATCTTGGCTGTCCAAATCGAGGGTCGTCGCAGAAGAACAGCGTGGCGACTGCTTTCCCGAGATGGTTCTCGATACTGGGTCGATCATTCCGACGGAGCGCAGCCCAGCCGTTCGTTTCACGGATCAGGGCCGAAAGTCTCTCACGTATATTCGCAGATTTTTCTGAGGAGACAGCCTTGTGTTCAAAATAAAGTTGATCAGTTTCCCGCAGCAGCACCGCGATTGCTTCGAAACGGGTACTCTCCGGAAGCGACCGGATTGGATCGAAGATGCAGACATCCAGCTCATCGGCTCGAAGCGCCGGCAGGACACGGGCCGTCGATCTGAAGAATGCATCATTCCACTCGTAGAGATTCGATCGCGGCTCTGCATGACCGGTCAATTCAGATCCCAGTGCGATGCATGTCCAATCGGTGTAGGTGTTCAAAATATCCCGGAGCCAGCCATCACAGAATTCATGCGTCGGAGACATACTTGCCGCGAGCCATGCCGCCGCCCCCTGATGATCAATCAGATGAAGCTGCGGGCGAGAGTCAGACGAGACTGCCTCCCCCCTCGCTCTGTCTGGCCCGATGTACAAACGGCTTTTTGGTCGTGCCGGAAATTTCGGGAAACCGGGCCACGGCGGTTCAACCTCTCCACCATCCAGCCATGCGTGTTCCGAGCTGATTCTGCGTTCAAGACGCCATTGATAATCACGTTCGCGACGCGCCAGCTCGCTCTGAGATCCTTGGCCGGTCCTTCGCGGACGTAACGCCGCCTCGAACGCGCATCGGACGATAGCCTGGACTAGCCGCGGATCAGCTTCGTGAAGAGCTGACCGGGCAGCAACCAGACCCTGCGCCCCGGCGGCGTCAGACCGGACTGCGATGCGCAGTAGAGCGTCGCGATCCTCGACACTCCGGAAATGTCCGTGCAGAAGTGCATATCCGGTGAAGGCAATGGCAACCTTGTTCCAGGCAAGGCCCGGCTGTCGTCGATGCACAAGGTCTTCCGACCGCGCAATCGCATCCGCGAACCAAGTCCGACAGAGGCTTGCTTTTTCCGTTCGCAGTTCGTGAGCGCCATGGCGCTGGATCAGCAGAGCCGCCGCCAGCCGTGCATGATAGATCTGGTCGGTGTCGTCATTGTTGCCGACGGAGTCCGGTATTTGCCCATCCAGCCACTTCGCAGCATCCGTTGCTGAGGCCTCCGTCAGACCCGAACCATTGTCCAGCGCTCTGGTCAAAGCCATTTGCATCTGTATCTCGGGCAATCTTGTCGGGTTGAGTTCCTCAAGCCTCTGGAAATGTGCCTCTTCCTCGGGCGGCGAGCGATACTCCACACCCTCTCGTGGAGTCCCGTCCTGCAACCGATGGGTCACAGCTTGCCAGTTCTGTCGGTCGAGCAAATTCAGCGCATGTTGTGCCATGAAAGCCGGATCGCCGAGATTGTGTTCCGGTTTAGGCTGGCCAGCCCGTTCGGACGCCGCTTCCAGCAACCTTCGAACTTCACTGATATGTTGAGGATTTGCCTTGAGGGCCAACAAGCCGATCATCTGATGTAGAGGCATGCCGCGCGATGCCCTTGCAGCAAGCGCCCTTGCAGCCGGTGCGCCATCATCCTGATCGAAAATGAAACCGATACTGAGGATGTCGGGCATCGGGTCCTGACGATCATATACCTGACGATGAAGATCCCAACACAACAGTTCCGGAGAGCCAAGCAACGGAATTGCAGCCTGCATCGAAAGGGCACGATGGGACAGGACAAGATCGACGGCGACCAGCAGGAATGCGGCAGACGGTTCTTCGGCGCCAAGCACGTCGGCTAGAACGTCTTCAACAGCATCTCCACTCTCGATACGCTGATGACCCCATTCCTCTAATGCCATCAGCGCACAAGCGACGGCAGGCGGACTGGCCGACGATTCCCGCGACCAGTTGTAAGTGCTGCGCCGCGGGAAAAGCCGCTCCGTACCGACCCATTGAATACTGAATGCGTCGTCACCGAAGTCGTTCTCCCCAAAATAGAAGGTAATGGCGCGCGCGACGATCTCCCGGATCAGTCGCAGCCCCTCTTCCGGCGCCTGTTTCAGAAGCTCGCGAAACGGCCCCTTCGCCGGGGAGGCAGGGATCAGGACAACTCCATGATCCTCAAACGGCTCGCGCCCGAGTGGGTCCATCTCGAAATCCTGATATCGTCGGTCCGGTGTCAGAACATGAAGTATGAAATCCACAAAACGATCGGGCGCCGCACGGGCGAGCCCGCCGCCGTCGCGCAGAATGCCGCTGCTGATCTCGGTGCCATGGCGGCGACCGGTCAGCCAGTCGAGATAGTCATGCGCCAATTCGGGAGTTCGGTGACACAGGTTCAGAAAACCTGTCCTGAGAATCCGTTCAAGCGTACTCAGATCATCGCGCCCGATCTCCCCGTCGAATGCTTCGCGCCTTGAGCGATCCCATAGTGTTTCGTCACATTCCTCGATATGCATCAGCCAGGCATGCAACTGTTTTGCAATCATCGGCGTAATGCGATCCTCGCCAGCAGAAGACAGTGACCAATAGATCATCAGGTCCGCTACGTGACGGATGCTCGGTGGCGGCAGCTTTTCGGTATTATTGAGGGACCAGCGAACCAGCCGGTGCCAGGACGCGTTGGCCGCCACGAAAACATCGCTCGGCATCTCGGGAATCTCGATGCCGGCACGCCGATAGCTCTCCTGCACCGACACGGAATCGACCGCCCGAACAATCGAGATCAGTCGTATCAGCAGCCCGCCTTCGTCCGCCAGCAGGAGCGCTTCCATTCTGTCGAGAAGGTCAGTCCCGGATTCATAGTGAGCCAGCGCCAGGAGAAGCGACCGCCTCCAGGACGGATGCGCTTCGCTTTCTCTCATTTTCTGAAGCAGCCGCCTGTAGAGTTCTTCGCCATCAGCGCGTTCAAGAAGAAGTTGCGCATGGATTTCGAGTGATCTATCGATCTGGACCGGTACGGGCTCTGCGAGAGTCAGTCTATTGAATTCTTCTGGCTGATCGAGAAGGTAGTTGGCAACGGCCCACTCCTCAAAGACATCGTGACGGAAACTCAGTCGGTCGCTGCCATGATCCGTAAGCGTCTCTGATCTCACCAACGCATCGATTGCTGCCGGATCCTGGTCACTCAGATCATATGGGCCGGATGATCCGAGCGCCGCTGTGGCGAGGGCGCGTAAAACACGGCCGCGGCTCCGCCATAATGGATCGCGGTCAATCCCGCCCGCCGATTGCCACCAGTCTCGCGACATCGCCGCCTCGGTTGCAGAGTGGTGCTGAGCGGATTGTTGTCGGGCCAGGCGCTTCAACCGGAACAGGTTCAGGGCGACATTGTAGGCCGGATGGGAATGAAACAGCAGCGGAGCGAGATCCGGCAACAGGGTCCGCACCTCCTCGATTTCTGCAGAATCAAGCTGATCGTCGACGACAATCCGGTTCGCCCCCAATCGTTGCAGCGCGTTCTCTGGCAGCCAGTTCGGCTCATCTCGATCGAAGTCGCTGCGCGCTGTCACGATGACGGAAACACCGGTCACTTTCGCGGCCTCGTCTATGAGATCCCGCACCGTCGCGCGGGCTTCCGGCTCCGTGAAGCGATCCAGACCGTCAATAAAGATCGTCGCAGCGCCGTCCAGCGCTAGATCGGCGAGAAGATCGCGCAGCGTGTCCGGAAACCCGAGTTGGCCCCGCCACGCCGCCCAGCCACCCTTCACGACACGCTCCGGGTTCAGGAACAGAATCCGTGCCTCGGATTTCTGAGCCTCCGCAAGGTGCTTCAGTATTGCCGACTTGCCGACGCCGCCTTCTCCGCGAATTTCGACATATCGAGATTCGCTTTGGGCCTCGCGTACCGCCGACAGCCGGGTGCATCGGCCAAGAACGATGCCGCGTATCTCGTCATCAATGTCGCCTAGGCCATGTTCCGCATCTTCCGCGAGGCGGCCTCTGATCGACCTATATGTGCTTGACGCGGATAGCTTGTAGTTCCGTTGGGCAAGCTGATCCACAAGTGCGGCTCGATCCAGGGCGCGCGCCGTTGTCGCGCCGTCGGAAGCGATTGCCTGCAGTGTATCCCAGAGTTTTCTCGCCTCGCGCTCGTTGCCGCCCTGAAGTACACGAACGGCGCGCTCTATTGAGAGTTCTTCCGAAGCCGATCCTTCCGAGCCAAAATCGAAGACGAGAATGGTGAGGCGACGCAGAAACTGCCAGACAGTCCTGTCATCTGCGTAATCACCGGCGGCTTCCAGCTGAGATTTGAGCGCCGTCGCGAAACCACGCATATCATCGTTCGCAACGCCGGGTCGGCCCAGCCGCTCGAAAAACACTTCCGCACTCTCAAGGCTGCGTGCCCACTTCAGAACGTCTTGGAATGCTCCGGTCACTTTGTGGGGACCACGAGAAATGGCTACACTAAGTTGATCCGCGCTTTCCCAGAAACCCTGACGGCTCGCAGATTTCAGTATCTGCCGAACCACCTTCGCGAATCCGCTATCGTCGGCTGTAAATCGGATATCCCGCTTGGCTTGGATCTCGAGCACTGCCGACTGGCCAACGTCGTTGCTGCCGCGGACGATCACATCGTCGAGAGCGTACCCTTCCCCGGCGCGCTGGAGTTCGACGCTGTCGATTGTGAACCCTGGCAGACCGCGCGCCTCCGTGTCGGCCAGCATCGACAGCAGGTAATGGGCTGCCACCTGGCTTTCGAATACCTGCCCGGCAGCGCCGGTCGACGCCGGGCTGGAACCTGAAATGGGATCGGACACACTGCAACCTCGTGAGGGAACCGAACAACGATACAACCAGTCTAGCGAAGAACCGGCGAATGAGGTACGGCCAGTCGGCGCATCGCTTTGATGATTTGCGACAATGACAATAACGACCGAGGTGGAATTCTCGAACCTTTCGATTCTCAATTCCAGCGACTGGACTTCCCTTGGAAACGAAGCATTCATGCTCTTGGGAGCGGCGATGATGCTGTTATGCGCTGCCGGTCCCGGCCCGGCCTCTTCATCGCGGTCCGGGCTTCTCCTGGTGACAGCGCCGGCATCGGGCTGGCGCGGAATGAAGCCACGGAGACCGACCATGACCATGCTCAATGACAGGCATACCGCCATCCTCGCCAACGCGGCAAACCGTACCGACGGCTGCGTGCTGCCGCTGCCGGACGGCATTCAGGTGAAGGGTGGCGCGCTCACCGCCATGCTGCGGGCCCTGGAGCGCCGCGGCCTGGCCGAGCGCTCGGCGGAAGATGCCTGGACCATTACCGAGGCCGGCCGTGCAGCAGTCCCGGGGACGGTCGCGACTGAGGCCGGCGAGAGCGAAGAGGGGCAAGCGGCGCTGCAGTCGGCTGTCGCAGAACCGGACACGGGCGATGGTCACGACGCCCCGAAGCCGCTCTTCCGTCCGGGATCGCGGCAGGCGCAGCTCCTCGACCTGCTGCAGCGGGATGAGGGCGCCGACATCGACGAGATGGTGCAGTTCACCGGCTGGCAGCCGCACAGCGTCCGGGCGGTGCTGACCGGCTTCCGCAAACGCGGCATCGAGGTGACCCGCACCAGGGAAGGCAACGGCGTCAGCGTCTACCGGGCGACGCTGCCGGCCAGCGCGGGCGCGATGGCCGACTGAGGGCGCCGCGGCGATGCGAAGGGAGACCACCATCCGCGCGGGCGGCGACGGCAACGTCGCCGCCCGCGACACGATAGCAAGATCGAGCCGAACCGATCGGAGCGGGAGATCGACACCGTCTCGAGCGATTTCATCATCTGCAGACGACGTCGAGACCTGCGTCCGGGCCCTGTCCCGCGACGACCTTGCCGTGCTCTGGCAGCGGCGCTGGCGTCGTCCGCCGCCGAAGGGGCTGAGCCGCCGGCTGCTGGAATGCAACGCCGCGTGGCTCATGCAGGCCGAGGCGCAGGGCGGCTTCACGGCCGCCACCCGCCGCCGTCTCGATGCGCTGACACGGTCGAGCGGGAGCGGCGGCGATGGGGCGGTGGATGGCACGCCACCGACCAGAGAAAACCCGCCTGCCGGTCGCCGCACCCTGCGCCCGGGCAGCCGTCTGATCCGGCAGTGGCAGGGCCGCAGCCATGTCGTCGAGGTCACCGATGGCGGGTTCATCTACGAGGGACGGCACTTTACTTCGCTCACGGCCATTGCCCGGGCGATCACCGGCGCCGGCTGGTCCGGCCCACGCTTCTTCGGCCTCAATGCACCGGCGTCGGGGAGGAAGTCGACCGGAGACCGGAACGCAGGGCACTCAGACGACAACCGACGTCCTGTCACCGCGATGCACGCGGGCAGGAGCGATGGCTGAGCGGGGACGTCGAGACGGCAGTGTCTCAATCGCCCGGCGAACGAACGGAGGCGACCCATCGCGCGCCTTCGGTGGTAGCCGTTCAGTCCGCTGCGCCATCTATACCCGCAAGTCCACCGAGGAGGGGCTGGAGCAGGCCTTCAACTCGCTGGATGCCCAGCGGGAGGCCTGCGCCGCCTATATCCGCAGCCAGCAGCACGAAGGCTGGAAGGAACTCGCCGAACGCTTTGACGATGGCGGCTTCTCCGGCGGCTCGATGGATCGCCCTGCACTGGCCGCCCTGCTGGACGATATCCGGGCCGGGCGCATCGACACGGTGGTGGTCTACAAGGTC